>NZ_JBFLAB010000010.1:0-97209 GCF_040742695.1 Microbulbifer discodermiae
CCCTGCTGAAGCGAGGTGCTGCGAATCCAGCTTTCCAGGGTCGCTGCATCATGAGCGGTAATTGTAAAAACGTCAGGAGTATCCATGTGACAAGTATACGTGAAATCAAATCACGTAACCTTATTTTCCGCATGGGCCACTAGCTTACCTGGTTGTACCCGCCGCCCCATTTTGCCGTTTATTGATATCACGCAAAACCCAGGCCAGGGGTTGATCCAGGCCCTGTTTATAGTCCTGTAAGTTTTGCTTGATCAATACATCCGGCTGTACCCCCTTCGTGTCGGCATCCTGAAACCGATAGTTTCTTTTCGAGTAAGTGATGGTCCAGTCGGAATTGGGCAGGGAGAACTGATCCATATCCTGGTAACCCACTGGATTGGCACCGGTAGGCTCCCCAACCAATTTGGCATTCAACAGCTGCCGATACTGAGCCGCATTACTCATGCCTGCCGAAAAGGTTTTATTCCCTATCAGGGTGTAGACACCGTGATCCCAGTCTATCGTATCCACCAACACCAGGCTCCTTGCCATTAGCAGTCCAACAAAAAAGTCGCCACCGCCATTGTCACGCAAGTCAATTATCAGATTCTTTATTTTTCTGTCCTGCAGGTAATCGGCTATATCCTCCGCGAAGTCTTCCATATCCGAATAACTGGGATATCTGCGAAAATAGATATATGCCACTTGTTGGCTGTCGTCTGCTGACATCCAGAGATTTTCCGATTCAATGACGCGCTTGGCCCCCAGGGGGATTTTTTTTGGGATCAGGGAGGCAGTAACCTGCCTGTGGTATCTGGACATGGAGGCAGATTGAGTGGGTACTACTTCTTTTTCTCCATTATCATTAACAAAAGTATAATTCGCCAGATCTGGCCTACCTGTAATGTCCAGTGCATACAAGAACTGGGCAATATTGATATGCCAGGCGAGCCGGACTTTGAGTGAGTGCGGGTTTTCGACGCCCTGAGCAACCGGGGATAACTTATCCATAACTTTCTCTATCGGCATACCATCTATAGCGGACAATCTATAGCCGAGCAGATGCTTGTGGGCAGGCCCACTACCTGTCAGAAAAAGGGCTCCGTCGATATTTACAAAGCGAAAAGGGTATAAATCTATTTCCTGCTCCCAATAAGCAACTTGTGTGTGCCCATCCCCGACCAAGCGGCTGATTTTCATCAATTCGACCAATAGCCGCGGCTCATCAATCTCCCCTAAAGAAGCTTTCAGCCTGGTGAGTGCTTCATCGAATTGCCTCTGGGGGATTGTGTGGTAGAGATTGATATGTCGGGCTTCCAGCTGCTGTTGATAGTGATCGATATCTTCGATCCAGTCTGGAATGTCGGATTCGGGTAGAGCATATGCAGCTTGGCTGGCAAATAGTAAACATAAAACCAGCGAAAACCCTCTAAAAAGTACCATTTCCGCTCCTTGAATGATGCCTGGGAGTAAGGCGAAGAGTGAGCATTCCAAATTGAGTTTGTTTTATAAAGTGGCCTGAGTATAGATTTGCAAGGGAAGGAGCACAATAAGAACTCTATAAATAGTACATCTGTTTTAATTTATAACCGAAGCGTTTTAATCCAGGGTTCAGCTAAGTGATAGATGCTTAGTGAGGTGTCGCCAGGCCTTAGGTATTTAGGGGCTGGATTACCGAAGAAACCCTATGGTCGGTAGTCGTCAAGGCAGGGCGGTATGGAATTCGGTTCCGGCTATAGACAGAACTCGATCGGTCGATATGGAGCCAAGTGGCCTACAGTTAAAAGCAAAAAAACCGGTAAAAGCCGCAGGGCCTTTACCGGTTTTGTTTAGGGACAAGCTCTCCACATTGCGTGGAGAGGCAAGCCTTTACTGGGTGTTTACCATGATTTCAGTTTCAGCGAACACTTGGGTCCCGTCGCCGTGGCTCAGCACTCCAAGAGCGCGGCTGCCGGGAGTCAGCCCCATCCATTCCAGGGTGACGTTACCCTGCTCGTTGATTCCCACCTGGGCCGGGGCGCTCAACTGAGTATTACCGTTGTCGCCGGTCAGGTTGAAATTAAACAGAGTGAAAGGCGTTGGCCCAGCCGCTGAAGCATAATCATCGACAGCCACAGCGTATTGACCGGGGGCCGGATTGCGCAGGGTCACGCTTTCCGTGGAGCTGGCGTTGCCGCTGCTGCCCACCTGGGGGAAGTCAGGTGCCGGTCCGAACACTCTCAGATCCAGGTCATCACTGCCACTGCCATCGCCTACGTCGGCATCAAACAGCGCCACACGAGCCAGGTCGGTGCCTGCCGGGATCTCGAAGAAGATTATCTCGGAGTCTCCGTCCGCCACGCTGCCCGGAGTCGCCAAGCCTTCAGCCAAGCCGTTAACAGTTGCCTCGTAGTTGCCGTCGTAACCAAAAGTCACCGGCAGGTCGACACTACCGTCGGTGCCTTCACCATTGACCTCTGCTTGTACGGATACAGCCATAGGGCGCACGGCTATGGGGCTGCGCGCTTTGAGACCCAGGGATTTCCAGGTCAGGTCGCCGAAAGCCCAGTCGTTCAGTACCGCGTCTTCAGTAACCTTGAAGGTGACTTCAAACTCGGCCGTTTCCCCTTTGCGCAAGCGCAAATATTTGGGGCTTACGCTCACCTCGACTCCTTGCGGAGCATTGACTGAAGCCCAGTACCAGCGGGTGCCGAAAGCGACGCTGGTGACACGGCGTTTGACAGTCTGGGTACCCACCAGCTCACCGATGCCGATTGAAGCCAGGTTGAGGTCACTGGAGTCCAGGGAATAACCATCGCTGACGAGGTTGTCACAAGTCTCACTGTTGATGATTTGTGGCTGATTTTCGGCGCCGCAGAGGAACGCCATATAGTCGTTCATTTCGGCATCGTAGACCAACCCGGGGCGGAAGGCAGCGGCGGGCCTGATGGCACCGGCGCCGATATCAAACGGATCTGCGGCTTCCGGGCCAAAAGTTTTGCGCAGGTTGGTGCGGGCTGTACTCATCAGCGCGGACTTGGCCATGGCGGGCGACCAATCCGGATGGGCCTGTTTCAGCAGCGCCATAACGCCGGCCACATGGGGGCTGGCCATGGAGGTGCCGCTCAGGAGACCAAACAGGTTGCCGCCATTAGTAACCGGTGAAATACCGGCGAGAATGCCGACACCCGGCGCGGCCACGTCCGGCTTGATAATGTCCGGCGCGCCAGCGTTGTGGCCGCGGGATGAGAAACCGGCGATACGGTCCTCCCGGGATATCTGCAGGGCAGGGTCCAGCACGCCGCTCACGTCTTCGCTGCCGGCGATCAGATCACCATCGGTGTGACTGATCATCACTCCAGGGATGGTGGTGTCCGGTGCGGACATCACAATCGGGTTGATGCGGTCGCTGGCGGTGCCGTCGTTGTAGACGACAATCGCTACTGCGCCGGCATCTGCCGCATTGTTGTACTTATCGGTGAAGGAGCAGCCTCCGCGACGTACCAGGGCGATATTCCCCGCTATGGCATCGTTGTTGGTCAGTGCAGAACAGCCTTCCAGCGGCTCGCTGACTACCACAGAGCCTGACAGGGAACCCGCGCCTTCGAGAGTGGCGGGGCCACTGCCTTCGAGGGCCTCGTAGCTGTTGGCAACTGTCGCCGGTGAGGTCACTTCAAACGCCTGGCTGAAGCTCTGGTCATCTTCGGCTGCGGCTACGGTGGTGATCCAGGGCACACCGGAGGGGGTGCCGATAGTCTGGGGGTCGGGTCCATCGTTGCCGCCGGAAGTGGCTACGAAGACGCCCGCATCGGCGGCGCGCAGGAAGGCGATATCGTCGGCACCGGTAAAGATGGTGCTAGAACCGCCCACCGAGTAGTTGATGACGTCCACGCCATCCGCCACGGCTTCGTCAATCGCCGCCATGGAGTCTGCTGAGGAACAGCCGTTGTCGTCGGGGTCCTGGGCATCCCAGCACACCTTGTAGACGGCGACCCGCGCGCGCGGTGCCATGCCGGTGATCATGTCTCCATCCGGGGTAGTTACACCATAGTTGCCTGCGGCGGTGGTGGCGGTGTGGGTGCCGTGGCCGTCCGGATCCCGCGCGGAAAGGAATTCGTGGTCTGCCAGTTCTGTCCTGGAGCGGAAGGCTTCGGAGAAGGACTTGGCTTTGATCAGCTTGTTATTACAGGTGAAAGGGGCATCTTCCGGGTTGAAATCGATGTTACCGAAGTCACAGCCTTCGCCAGTAAAGGATTCCGGCACAGACCCGTAGGGGATAGAGTGGCCGCGGTTGCCCCGGCGGGGAGTGGCTATATCGGCAACGCTCGGGTGCTCCGGGTGGATGCCGGTGTCGATTACCCCAACGACCACGTTTTCACCGGTGATGCCCCAAAGCCAGGGGCTGGGAAAACGGGTCAGGCCGAGGAAGTCGGCGGTGGAATCGGTGTGGGGCTTGAGCAGGCGATCTTCCCAGACACCCTTTACGTCTTTGTGGTGACGGAGCGCCTCGGCCTCTTTCTCGCTCATGGTAGCGGCGAAGCCGTTAAAGGCGTTCTCGTATTCGTGAACCATACGAGATTTGGGAAGGGACGACATTACCCTATCGCGACGGGATTTCAAAAAGTTGGCGTAGTGGCGGAAAGCACTGCTGCGCCGGTCCAGTTTGCGTCCCATCGCCGGCTTGGTGGCCAATACGCCGGGAATGTTGCCGCGGTAGGAGGACAGGGGTTCTCCATCCAGCTGCACAATATAGACTTTTTTACGTTTTTCTAAACCTTGAGCGACCTGGTCTGAGACCGAGTCGGCGATGCTGCTGCCGGAAGTCAGCAGCCCCGCCAGGATGGTGGAAATGATCGTTTTTTTCATTGAAATACCTTTTTTTATGTGTGCCGGGTAGAGATAACACTATGCGGATTAGAGAGAGGGGCTGAGCAGGTTTTGCCACTTTGTTGGAAATTGTAAAAAACCCCAAAAACGGCTTACCGCCTCACTCCGCGAAGGTTCAATGATATGGCTGCAGTCCCAGTCATAAAAATCAAACCGGATTGCCCGACGCGGCACAGTTATAAAAGAATCCGAACTACAATTCAATGGCGCTATGACAACTTTTGTTATCGGGTCGAGGAGTCGCACAAACACAGAGAATGAAAGACAGCTAAGTCGGTAATTCGCAGTTTGATCTGTTTTGGCTAAAGGTGACAGTGCGGAATTTTTCGTTATGCTCGACTGTTATGTGGCTCGGGAGTCAATTGGCGCTGGGATGCCATCCGTCGAAATTAAGATGCAAGGTTTGTTTTCCCCCGGTTAAGCTCTTACTAGCCGTCACAATAGATCAGCGTATATCGGGCTAGCTAAATAACGCTTAAGCTGAGGCACCGGCAGCACCAATATCCAGCTCTCCCAGTTTATGCAAACCTATTGGGGTTGTCTCCAATTCAGATGTGACCTGCATCTCATTTTGGAGATAAAAGTATTTTGTGTCGCTTCTAAAGCTGTCCAGTAATTTACCCTTTGCCTCTATAAAGATTCAGCCTGGTAGTATCGGAAGTATGTCAGATTAGGGATACCCTCTTTTTTTATGACCAGGATACAAAGCTGACGCCGTTTGGTGCTCGGGGCTACGACACGGAGGCGGGAAGATGGACCGCCAAGGACCCGATTTCATTTGCAGGTGGCGATACGAACTTGTACGGGTATGTTTTAAGTGACCCTGTAAATAATCTCGACCCAGACGGAAAACTTATACTCAATATTATTGGTGGAGTAACTGGTGCAATTATAGGCGGAGTTTCTGCCGCTGCTACTGAGGGAGATATTGCTGCCGGTGCTTTGGCCGGAGGGCTATCCGGGGCAATTTCTGGTGGTCCACTGGTTAATGTGCTGATCGGTGCAGCAGCAAACCTTGCGCAGCAGACTAATAATCTATGCTTTAGCGGGTTCAATTTCGGAGAAGTTGCGGCTGCAGGAGCGCTAAATACAATTGGGCTAAGGGATAAATTCCCACAGTTCACTCAGCCAAATCTTATAGGGAACCTTCCCGGGTAGGTCGCAACAGAAGCGGGTGCTCAAGCCGCAGCCCAGATCATAAATGGTGAGGCTGTCGGTGCTATTGGGAAGGTGTTCTAGCGTTGGAGAGAGAATGTGAATTTAGAGAATAAGGCTACCTTTTTATTAGGGCTAGGGCTTTTAGTTTATTTTATTTCCTCTGCATTTAAGGGTGAGGTTGTCGGAGCTGGTGCATCTGGTTTGACCCGCTCAATCACTCCTATAGAAAGCCCTATACATTTTTGGTTTTCTGTGTCGTTAGGGGTTGTAGTTGGAGGTCTTCTTATTATGGGAGCTTGGGAGCGCCGTTCAGGCAGAAAAAACAAGAAGCCGAGGAATCCCTTTGACAAGGATATTCGTTGATTTTTTGAAGTTGCTTTCTGGGCACCCACAATGAGGCTCTGGCAGGGGTAATCAGCCGGGGCTTTATCGCTCTAGAAATCTCACTTCTCGGTGCTTTCCTGTCCAGGCAGATCGACGGTCAATACCCGACCACCCGCGCATAACGCGCAAGCGCACCGGTGTTTTTATGTTGAAATTGATTTGGCTCTTTAGTATTTGAATCTGAAATAGAAAGTCCCGGCTTTCCTGTGGCAGCAGGAAGTGGTTAAGGTTGCAGGATATACAAAATTTTTGGTGGATATAAGATGTTGGGTAGGTGGAGGTATCTATGATATTACTCACTAGTGAATTTGGGTGAGCCACTTCCTATGACCTTTGCGGCGATGGTAATTTTGGTGATGTTTATTTTTGCATGGATAGAGTCCAGAAATCTATTGTGGAGGAGCCTTGCATCGAATTATTCTACAAAGGGGAAACATCACGGATGGCGCAAGGTGGAAACCCTTTCTATCTGGAGCGATGATGGTTCTAGAAGTTGGTTTAATCATGTTTATATTGAGATTTTAGAGGAGGGAGTTGGAATTTTTTCTCCTTTTTATAAGCGTTATCTGCCTTCTCTCTTGATTCCATGGGCGGATATTGAGGTCGGAGCCAAGCTGTCGATTCGCTCAAGATGGCCATTTAGTTTAGGTGCCTTGTCTAAACAAGAGTTATATATTTCAAGCAAAGGTATTTACTTGGCGATTTTCTATTCCCATAGAGCCGCTATAGAGCGCGTGGTTAAGCAGATACAGTAAGTAGTCGAGGGGTGGGGCGCAGCGGTCGAAACTTTTGCACAGCCAAATAGCCTCATAAACTGATGTATTTCTCGAGTCGATCCGGGAAGTAGGTCGCTAGCTATGCCGGCCTGCTAGTTTCCGCCCGGGGCGGCTCGGCTTTCCCCGACGCCACTGGCCCCGGGTGTCCGGATCAGGGCAGCAGCGCCCGGATCTGCTGATCGTTGAGGCCAAACAGATAGAGCGCAGCATCCAGACCGAAACGGGTGATCGCCTGCGGCGCCTCCAGGCGCACCTTGGGCTTGGGGTGAATGGCGATCCCCAGGGCCCCCAGCGACAGCATGGGAATGTCATTGGCACCGTCGCCCACGGCGATCACTCTGTCCAGTTCCAGCCCCATTTCGCCGGCCATCTCTTCCAGCAGAGCTCTTTTGCCCATAGCGTCCACAATGGGCTCCACCACTTCGCCGGTAAGTTTGCCCCCGGCAAACTGCAACTGGTTGGCGTGCACCAGGTCCACCGGCAGCCGCTCGGCTTGCAGGAAGTTGGCAAAATAGCTGAAACCACCGGAGAGAATGGCGGTTTTACATCCCAGTGTCTTCAGTGCCCGCAGAAGTTCACCGGCCCCGGATTTCAGCGGTAGTTGGGGCGCTATCTGTGCCAATTCTGTTTCGGGGAATCCCCGCAGCAGGCCCATGCGTTTTTTGAAGCTCTGGCGGAAATCCAGCTCGCCGCGCATGGCCGCCTCCGTAATCGCCGCCACTTCAGCGCCGACCCCGGTTATTTTTGCCAGCTCGTCGATGACCTCCGCATCGATCAGGGTGGAGTCCATATCGAAGCCTGCGAGTCGGGGCGGGCGCTGGCTGTGACCCGGTTGCAGCACCAGATCTGCGTTCAGCTCCTTTGCCTGATGCAGGCAGGCGTGCTTTGCCGCGGCGAACTGGAGTGGCTCCCGCGACTGTATCTGCCAGCGCAGCACTGTGCGGTCCTGGCGCTGCGCCAGGGTGTCGACGTCACCGACATCCCAGCCCTGTGTTGCGAAGAACGCCAGCAGGCGCCGCAGCTGGTGCAGATTGACTTCCGTGTCTAGCAGGGTTGCGCACCAGGGAGCCGTGACCGCGGCGGGCATTGAATTGGCCCCGGCTTCCGGCGTCCGCGTGGCATTAGCCAGCTGCACACCGCCGCTTTGCTCCAGCTGGATATGGGCCATTCCCTCCCTGACCTGCAGGGCGCACACACGGGCGTCGCCGGATGAGCGCAGGATGTCCTCCAGTGGCAGTTTCAGGGTTTCGGTGGGTCTCTCAGCACACATGGGATCGATTCAAGCCGGTTGGGGTAAATGGGCGCGCATTATAGCCTCCGGGCGCTAATTCGCTAAAATCCGCCCAGCAGCTTTTAATTCGATCATTTATAAAATGGCCGCCTTATGTCCTCCGGTAAACAATATTTCGCTCAACTTTCCACCCGGATTCCCCTAAGGCTGCGCCAGCAGTTGCTGGCAGCGGTGATCTGGCTGGCACTGGCATTTTTCTGCGCCATCGCCCTGAACCACCACCACACCCAGCAAAAGTCCGCCACCATTGCCCGCGATCGCGCCGAAGCGGAAGTGGCGGCTGTGCTTATGGCCCGCCAGAGCCTGGAAGGCATCGTCGCCCGCGATCCGATCAGTTTGCAGCTGCTGGCACAGCAATTGCTGGCATTGCCTGCGGTGACGGGTGTCACTGTGCAGGATGTGGAGGGCAAGCCCCTGGCGCAGGTGGGCGATCTGGACCACGGAGAGGTGGTCACAGCGCCGGTGGTGTTGCACGACAGCCTGGCGGGCAGCGTCAGCGTCAATTTGCAGCCTGGCAGCGACAGCGGCTATCCCTGGGGCAGCCTGCTGTTGAGCCTGGCATTCGCGCTGCCATTCAGTGCCGCAGCCGCGCTCGCGGCCGGCAATCTGGTGTTTCGGCGCGCACTGCCGGTGGTTGAGACGAAAGCTTCCCCGTTCCGGCCGGAACCGGAGCGGGAAGAGCGCGTGGGCCTCTATTTGCGGCCGCTGAACTGGGCGCAGCTGTCGAATCAGCTCAGCCGTGCGGCGCTGGATAAACTGCAGCGGGATCTGGACGAGCGGTTGCAGTTGTTGTGCCGCATATATGAGGCGCGGCCTGTGAGGGACGCCGGCCCGCAGCAGGGGCTGGACTTCGGTGGCGAGGATGCGGCGTTTCGCGCAGTCTGCTGCGGGTTACTGCTGTTCGCCCTGCAGCGCGCCAGTCGCTCTACCGGACTGAAGTTGGCACTGGCGGTGGCTCCGGCCGGGGTTGCGGAATTCGATTTTGCCGGCGAGCAGTTGCTGGGTCAGTCAACGGGGCTGGCACTGCACCCGGTGCTGGAACAGGATGAGTCCCTGGACCGCAAGGTGTTATTGCACAGCGCCGGTTGGGGGCTGGAGGTGCGGGGGCTGGCACAGGGTTATCAGCAATTACTGGACAATCAGTTGCGCCAGCTGACTACCGCCTGATCCCCAACGGTCCCGCCCGACCTTTGCGACCATGGGGCGCTGTGCCCCGCCAATTCACATCCATTGCCAAGCCGCGTCCCCCTTTTGGGTGCTAAGGTTAGGTTTACCAGGGTTACGTTTACGTTAACGTAAATCTCTGCTAGGCTCGTCGCCCAGAAGAGGAAGCAGTCATGAAGCCCGAGCAATCCGGGGCCGAATCCCGTAGCTACGGCATATCCGAGCTGGCGCGGGAATTCGGCATCACCACCCGCACCATTCGTTTCTATGAGGACAAGGGATTGCTGTCCCCGCGGCGGCGGGGACAGACGCGGATATACAGTTCCGAGGACCGGGTGCGGCTAAAACTGATCCTGCGGGGCAAGCGTCTCGGTTTCTCTCTGGACGAGAGCCGGGAAATTATCGACATGTACGATCCGGCGCACGGTAATGTCGAGCAACTGCAGCGGTTGCTGTCGCACATAGAACAAAAGCGCGTGCAGTTGCAGCAGCAGCTGCGCGACATCCACAGCCTGATGAGTGACCTGGACGCAGTGGCGGTGCGAGCGCGCGCTGCGCTGGCGGACAGTACCGACAACTGAACAAAAGACGGAGTGAAAGAGTCCCTATGAATACCTCCTATCGCACCCTGAATTTCGACCTCGGCGAAGAGGTCGAAATGCTGCGCGACATGGTCTACAGATTTTGTCAGGCGGAAGTTGCGCCGCGGGCGGCGCAGATTGACGAAGACAACCAGTTTCCAGCGGATTTGTGGCAAAAGCTGGGCGGACTGGGTCTGCTGGGCATCACCGTGGAAGAGGAATTCGGTGGTTCCGACATGGGTTACCTGGCACATGCTGTGGCAATGGAGGAAATATCCCGCGCGTCCGCTTCCGTAGCCCTGTCCTACGGTGCCCATTCCAACCTGTGCGTGAATCAAATCCGCAAGAACGGAACCCAGGTACAGAAGGAAAAGTACCTGCCCAAACTTTGCTCCGGAGAGCATGTGGGCGCCCTGGCCATGAGTGAACCCAACTCGGGTTCGGATGTGGTCAGTCTACAGCTGCGGGCGGAGAAAAAAGGCGATCGCTATATTCTCAACGGCAACAAGATGTGGATCACCAATGGCCCCGACGCCCACACCTTCGTCATTTATGCGCGCACCGAACCGGGCATCAGTTCCGGCGGCATCACCGCTTTTATCGTTGAAAGGGATTTTCCCGGGTTTTCCCGTGCGCAGAAGCTCGACAAGCTGGGTATGCGTGGATCCAACACCTGCGAATTGGTATTCGAGGATTGCGAAGTACCGCAGGAAAATATCCTGGGGGAATTGAACGGCGGTGTGCGCGTACTGATGAGCGGTCTGGACTACGAGCGCACTATTCTCGCGGGTGGACCTGTGGGTATTATGCAGGCGTGTATGGACCTGGTGGTGCCCTATGTGCATGAGCGCAAGCAGTTCGGCCGGGCCATCGGCGAATTCCAGTTGATGCAGGGCAAGCTGGCGGATATGTATGCAGACCTCAGCGCCAGCCGCTCCTTCCTCTATTCGGTGGCCAAAGCCTGTGACCGGGGTGAGGACTCACGCAAGGACGCCGCTGCGGTGATTCTGTTCACCGCCGAGCGGGCCACACAGATGGCATTGCAGGCGATCCAGACCCTGGGCGGCAATGGCTATATCAACGAGTATCCCAGCGGTCGTCTGCTGCGGGACGCCAAGCTGTATGAGATAGGCGCCGGTACTTCCGAAGTGCGCCGGATGCTGATTGGTCGCGAACTGTTTAACGAAACCCGTTGATCGAACCCATGAGCCAGATACAGAGCAAGATAAACTGCCGCGATGCGGACTTCTGCACCAACCGGGAGCAGATGCAGGCGCTGGTCGCGGACCTGCGTAAAAAGGTCGAAAAAATCGCCCGGGGTGGCGGTGAGCGGGCCCGTGAAAAACACCTGGCGCGAGGCAAGCTGCTGCCCCGGGACCGCATCGACACACTGTTGGACCCGGGCAGTCCCTTTTTGGAATTCTCACAGCTGGCGGCGCACGAAGTGTACGGAGAAGAGGTGCCGGCGGCGGGGATTATTACCGGGATCGGCACTGTTGCCGGCCAGCCCTGCGTCATCGTTGCCAATGATGCGACGGTGAAAGGCGGTACCTACTATCCGCTTACGGTGAAAAAGCACCTGCGCGCCCAGGCCATTGCCGAGCAGAACAACCTGCCGTGTATTTATCTGGTGGATTCCGGTGGTGCCAACCTGCCGCGCCAGGACGAGGTTTTCCCCGACCGGGAGCACTTCGGCCGTATCTTTTACAACCAGGCCAACCTGTCTGCACAAAATATTCCGCAGATCGCCGTGGTGATGGGCAGCTGTACTGCCGGTGGCGCCTATGTGCCGGCCATGGCAGACGAGTCCATCATGGTCAAGGAGCAGGCCACAATATTCCTCGCCGGGCCGCCGCTGGTGAAGGCGGCCACGGGCGAAGTGGTGTCGGCGGAGGAACTGGGTGGCGCCGAGGTGCATTGCCGCACTTCCGGCGTGGCCGACCACTACGCCAACAACGACGTACACGCACTGGAATTGGCACGGCGCTCCGTAAGCCGTCTCAACCGGGTCAAGGTGCCGGGGCTGGAAATTCGCCCGGCGCGGGAGCCGCTGTACCCACCCGAGGAGATTTACGGTGTGGTGCCGGCGGATTCGCGCCGACCCTACGATGTGCGGGAAATTATTGCGCGCATTGTGGACGCCTCGGAGTTCGACGAGTTCAAGGCGCTCTACGGCACTACTCTGGTGACCGGCTTTGCACGCATCAACGGCTATCCGGTGGGCATAGTGGCCAACAACGGCATTCTGTTTGCAGAGAGTGCACAGAAGGGAGCCCACTTTATTGAGCTGTGTGCGCAGCGCAGGATTCCGCTGGTCTTTTTGCAGAACATCACCGGCTTTATGGTGGGTCGCCAATATGAAGCTGGAGGCATCGCCAAACACGGTGCCAAGATGGTGACCGCTGTGGCGACAGCGAATGTGCCGAAGATCACCATCCTGATCGGCGGTTCCTTCGGCGCCGGTAATTACGGTATGTGCGGCCGCGCTTACGATCCCAATTTTTTGTTTATGTGGCCCAATGCCCGTATCTCGGTGATGGGCGGTGAGCAAGCTGCCGGTGTCCTGGCCCAGGTCAAGCGGGATCAGATGGAGGCGCGCGGCGAGCGCTGGAGTGAAGCGGAAGAACAGCAGTTCAAACAGCCGATCGTTGAGACCTATGAGCATCAGGGTCACCCCTATTACGCCTCCGCCCGGTTGTGGGACGACGGCGTGATCGACCCGGCAGATACGCGCCGGGTGCTGGCCCTCTGCCTGGCGGCCGCCAGTCACCGAGAGCCCCGGGAAACCCATTTCGGCGTATTCCGCATGTAACACCGAAAACAGTGTTCGAGCCCGTCGCGGGGCGGACCAGTGCCCATTCCAACACAAGGACAGCCGTATGAGCGAAAAGATGTTGTGCGAAGTCGACAGCCAAGGCATCGCCACCGTGACCCTGAACCGTCCCGATGTGCACAACGCCTTCGATGATGATCTGATCCGTGAGTTGGGGGAGACCTTCGACGAGCTGGCTCGCAACTCTTCGATCCGGGTACTGGTGCTGGCTTCCACGGGCAGAAGTTTTTCCGCTGGCGCCGACCTCGGCTGGATGAAGCGGGTGGCGGAATACTCCGAAGAGGACAACCGCCGCGATGCCGCCACACTGGCGGCGATGCTGCACAAGCTGGACACCTTTCCAGTGCCGACCATAGCGCGGGTTCAGGGTGCAGCCTTCGGCGGCGCCGTGGGTTTGGTCAGCTGTTGCGACCTGGCTGTGGCCAGTGAACGGGCCAGTTTTAGTCTGTCGGAGGTTCGGATAGGGCTGCTGCCGGCAACCATCAGCCCCTACGTCATCAACGCCATTGGCGCCCGCCAGGCGCGCCGCTATTTCGTCACCGCTGAGCGTTTTTCCGCTGCGCGGGCGCGGGAGATCGGACTGGTATCGGAGGTTTGTGCGGAAGGTGAGCTGGATCAGCAGGTGCGCAGTCTGGCACAGGCCATCTGCGGCAACGGGCCGCGGGCTGTGGCCATGGCGAAGCAGCTGGCCATGTCCATGGCCAACCGGGTGGTCAATGAAGAGTTACAGGGGCAGACCAGCGCACTGATCGCCGCAGTGCGGGTTTCACCGGAGGGGCAGGAGGGGCTGAGCGCATTTTTGCAAAAGCGCAGTCCCAATTGGGTGGCTGACACCGAGGACTGAGAAGCCTGTTAACCCCACAGCCGGACAGGTTGCAGGGCCGGTGGGTTGCAGGAGAGTGCCGCCATCGATGGCGGACCGGCGCAAGCTGTTCAAATACAAGTTATCCCGCTTTATTACGCGGAATTTCCAGGGCGATAATCCAGCCGGTGAGAATTCACCTGTTGGATTGCCGAGTTAATATACGAGCCAAACATGATTCGCAAACTGTTAATTGCCAACCGTGGCGAAATAGCCTGCCGTATCATCAAGACTGCGCGCCGTCTGGGCGTCGCCACCGTCGCCGTCTATTCCGATGCCGATGTCAATGCGCTGCATGTGCAGCTGGCTGACGAAGCGGTTCACCTGGGGCCGGCGCCAGCGAGGGAATCCTATCTGGATATCGACAGGGTTGTCGGGGCCGCCCGCAGCACCGGAGCGGATGCCATTCACCCGGGTTATGGTTTCCTGTCAGAGAATGCGGAGTTCTGCCGCGCCTGTGACGCCGCGGGGATCCTCTTTGTGGGCCCTCCCGCCGGCGCCATAGAGGCAATGGGGTCCAAGTCTGCCGCCAAGCGGATTATGGAGGATGCCGGAGTCCCCCTGGTGCCCGGTTATCACGGCGCCAACCAGGACGCGGATCTTCTCGCCGGCCACGCCGAGCGCATCGGTTATCCGGTACTGCTGAAGGCGGCTGCCGGTGGCGGTGGCAAGGGCATGCGCCGCGTCGACAGTGCGAAGGATTTTCACGCGTCCCTGGAGGCGGCCAAACGCGAAGCCGTCAATGCGTTTGGCGACGATCAGATGCTGGTGGAACGCTATGTGGTGAGTCCGCGCCATGTGGAGATTCAGGTCTTCTGCGACCAGCTGGGTGCCGGCGTCTATCTGTTTGAGCGGGATTGTTCGGTTCAGCGCCGCCACCAAAAAGTGGTGGAAGAGGCACCTGCCCCCGGAGTGGATGAGGAGTTGCGGGCGCGCATGGGCGAAGCCGCTCTGCGCGCGGCCCACGCCATCGGCTATGTGGGGGCCGGCACGGTGGAGTTTCTGCTGGATGCCAACGGCGCCTTCTACTTTATGGAGATGAACACCCGCTTGCAGGTGGAGCATCCGGTCACTGAAATGATCAGCGGCCGGGACCTGGTTGCCTGGCAGCTGTCGGTGGCGGCGGGGGAGCCGCTGCCGCTGACACAGGACCAACTGAAAATCGACGGCCATGCGGTGGAAGTGCGCATTTACGCGGAGGATCCGGACAAGGATTTCCTGCCCGCCACCGGCAGGCTGTTGCGCCATCGCCCACCCCGCGAAACCGACTCGGTGCGGGTGGATACGGGCGTGCAGACCGGTGATGAAATCAGTGTTTACTACGACCCGATGATCGCCAAGCTGATCTGCCACGGCCGCAACCGCCGCGAAGCGCTCACCAGGCTCGACCGCGCACTGAGTGACTACCAGATTGCCGGGGTGCGCCACAATCTCGAATTTCTGCGCCGGGTGGTCAACCACCGGGCATTTGTCGCGGCCAATCTGTCCACGCACTTTATCGACGATTACGAGGCGGAAATTCTGCAGCAGGAGCGCCAGCTGACACCGCTGAAGTGTGCCGCCATCGCCGCCTGCCTGGCTCAGCGTGAGTGCCGCCACCTGTCTGCCAGCGCCCCGGCGGCGGATAGGGGCTCGCCCTGGCACCTGGGCGATAACTGGCGCGGCAACCTGACGGCTATGCGGCTGCACACGATTGATTACCACGGCCGGCATACACAAATTCACTTTGCCTGGCGCGGCGATACGGTGGAATGGCAATGCCGGGACTTGGCCGACGCCGGGCGCGGTGAGATCCGTTTTTTTGGCGAAGGCGCGCTGGTCCTGGTGGCGGGCCGAAGAATGCGTTTTTCCTGTGTCGACACCGACGAGGGCGGAACAGTTTTCATCGATGACCTGCAGGTGGATTTCAGGGTGCTGCCACCGGATCTCGGTGCCAGCGAAGACAGGGCCCAGGGGTTGGAGGCGCCCATGAACGGCACCATTATCGCCCTGTTGGTGGAGGCCGGAAGCAGCGTGGACAAGGACCAGCCGCTGTTGGTTATGGAGGCGATGAAAATGGAGCACACCCTGCGCGCTCCCAGCGCGGGCCGGGTGCGGGATTACCTCTGTGCCGAGGGGGAACTGGTGGATGGCGGCAGCCTGCTGATCGACTTTGCGGTGGAGGAGTGATGGTGAACCTGCCCGGGCGTGTAAAGATGGTGGAAGTGGGCCCCCGCGACGGCCTGCAAAACGAGCAGCGGGAAATAGCGGTTGCGACGCGTATAGAGTTGATCGACCGGCTCGCCGACAGCGGTCTGCCGGTCGTAGAGGCGGGCAGCTTCGTCAGCCCCAAGTGGGTGCCGCAAATGGCGGCCAGCGGCGAGGTGTTTAAGGGTATAGAGCGTCGACCCGGCACCGTTTACAGTGCCCTGACCCCCAACCTAAAGGGCTATGAGCGCGCTATTGAAGCGTCGGCGGATGAAGTGGCGGTGTTCGCGGCCGCCTCCGAGTCCTTCGCGCAAAAGAATACCAATTGCAGCATCGACGAGAGCCTGGCGCGTTTCCGGCCCTTGCTGGAGCGGGCGCTGGAGGAGGGTGTGCCGGTGCGGGGTTACGTATCCTGTGTCCTGGGCTGTCCCTACGAGGGCGACATTGACCCGGCCAGGGTGGCACAGGTGAGCGCTGCCCTGTTGGAGATGGGGTGCTATGAGATTTCCCTCGGCGACACCATCGGTGTGGGTACGCCGGCGGCGGCCCGACGCATGATTGATCAAGTGGCTGCGAAGGTGCCGGTGGAAAAACTGGCGGTGCATTTCCACGATACCTACGGTCAGGCACTGGCGAATATTTACGCTGCCCTCCAGGCTGGTGTCGGCGTGGTGGATTCCGCTGTGGCGGGGCTGGGCGGATGCCCATACGCTCCCGGTGCCTCCGGCAATGTCGCCAGCGAGGATGTGCTGTATATGCTGAACGGACTCGGCATTACAACCGGAGTGGATTTGAAGCGCCTGGTGGAGGCCGGGAATTTTATCTCCGGGGCCCTGGGGCGCCCCAGCAATTCGCGGGTCGCCCGCGCCATGACCAACTGACAGACCCGCGCACTGCCGCTGGCGGACGGGTCGTGTTGGGTTGAGGTAACGAGAATCTGCTACCATCGGCGCAGATTCGGCAAAAGTTTATCCCGGATGAAATTACTGCGTCTCACTGCCATCATCGTCGTCGCCCTGGCCGTCGCCATTACCCTCACTGCTCCTGGTTTTGTGGGCGCCAAAGTTGCGGAAGTCTGGCAGCAACAGCTGGCCCGGTTGCGCGGTGGCGAAATGGCCGGCTATGAACGCGGCTGGTTTGGCGCCAGTGCCCGCACTCGTGTGGCCAGTGGTGACGGCACCACCGAGCTGCTGAGCCAGATCCAGCATGGTCCCCTGCTATTTACCGCCGGAGGGCCGCGTATCGGAGTAGCCTACAGCCGGACCCGCCTCTCCACCGAGCATTTGGCAAAGCCTCTGCGCACTCAGTTGGAACAGTTTTATGGCCGCCTGGAGCACAGCCCGGTGGTACTGGAATCTCTGGTCGGCGTGGACAACCGGGTGCGCAACACAGTGCGCCTGGAGCCTTTTACCCGCAGTGATAGGGGCGGAGAACTGACATTCGGCGGCGCCGAGCTGGTGCTGGATACGGATTACAGTGGCGCCGTGATCCAGGGATTCCTGAAGGTGGGGCAGCTGCGGCGCGAGCGCGGCGGACGGGAGGAGCTGGTGACGGACACTGTCACCGGCGACATCCGACTGGTGCCCAGGCAGGGAGACACGGAGCTTTCCCTTTATCTTCCCCGTTTGCGCGCGGAAACCGAATCCGGTCCGCTGGAATTACGGGATCTCGTTCTGCAGGTCGATGGCCAGCTGTCACCGGGCGGCAATCTGCAGCTGTCCAGTGAGCTGAGCCTGCCGCAGGTACAATCGGCCACCCCGGTGACCTCCGTGTTGCACCGCTTGAAACTGGCGGATGTCTCCATGGCGGATCTGGGGCACTATATTTCCGCGCTGGCGCTGACACCGGCGGGCCGGCGGGATTGGCAGCAGATTCTGGTGCGGCCCTTAAAGCTGCAGCAGCAACTGGTGGTGGAGTCGGTCAATGGCCCCATACTGATGGACCTGGATGCCGACTGGGCCGGGTTCGCGGCTGGGAACAGGCGCTCCGCGGCAAGCGCTGCGGATCAGTGGCTGGCGCCGCTGGTGGGCAGCGTCACCTTTTCCGCCAGTGAAAAGGCCCTGTTGCAGTCACCCCTGGTGGCACAGGCGATGCTGCTGCGTCGCTATGGCCTGCTGCTGACAAGCGGTGATGAGCTGCAGATGCTGGTGCAGGTAAACCGGGGGAAACTCATGGTCAACGGGCAGCAGCTGCCGCCGGAGGCCCTGCTCGCAGCCCTGCTGGGCCGCCCGGGCTGAGCCGGCGATAAGGCACCCGGTCGCTAGCCGCGCAGCTATGTCCTCACCTTTTAAATGCTCCTCATCGTCTCAATAGGCGGGGCGGTGATCTGCCAGCACCAGCCAGCCGCGAATCACCCGGTATACCACCCACACCCAGCTGATCCCCAGGATCAGAAAGCCAATGCCAAAAATCCACACGGTTGCCCAGCCGACCACAATCCACAGCAGGCTGAACCAGAAGGTGCGGATCTGCCAGCGAAAATGGGATTCGGCCATGGTGCCGCGCACGTCGCCGCGCTTGAAGTAATTGATCAGTACGCCAATAAAAAAAGGAATGGCAGTAAATAGGCTGATGGCCTGGATGACGTACACCAGAGTGGCCAGGTCGCGGCCGGCCTGCTCGCGCGTTTCTTGACTATTATCGGGAAACTGCTCAGACATATTATTATCTCTCGGGTAGGGAATGCACCTATAGTGGGGTCACCGGAGGGATTTGCAAGCGACTTGCGGTGGAGTGTTGCTATTGCAGGGACCATTCGGTGTGGACGTTTTCCTCCCGCCACCGGTTGAGTTCCCGCATAGAAGTCCGCATCAGGTTCAGCATTTCCGTGCGCTGTTGACGACAGGCCTCCCGCTCTTCGCTGGCGGCCAGGCGGGCACCGAGATCCCTCAGTGCGGCGGCGATGGCTTCCAGGCCGGCCTCCTCAGCCGAACTGCTGAGGGATTTCGTCAGCTCTTCCGCATCGGGCCAGTGGCGCGCTGTGAGCAGGCGGGTCAGCTCCGTCATGCGTTTCGGCAGAGCGGCGGAAGCTGCGTTCAAATAATTGGCAAATGCCTGGTGTCCCAGCCGGTCGCGCTTTTGTAGCAGCCTGTCGGTATTTAAAAAACGCAGCCGCTGGCCGCCGGCCGTCTCTTCGGGACGCGTCCTGTTCGCTGCCCAGTCCAGCAGTTTGGCGAGGCTGGATTCCCGCACGGGTCGCGGCAGTATGCCGGTAAACCCGCGCTCCAGAAATTCCTCCCTGTCCCCGGGGCGCGGCGCCGATACCAGCGCGAAGATAGGCAGGTCACCGCCGTGGCCGCGCTGGATTGTTTTCACTGCATCGGCACTGCTCGCCAGGGACAGCTCAGTGTCGATCAGTACCAGATCGAACGCCTTTTGCGCGTCTGTAGCGAAATCACCGGTGCCGCTGCTTTCCCTCTGCACCTGGTGGCCCCGGCGCTCCAGTGCCCGGGCGATGGGCTCGCTTCCCTGATCCGCAAGCAGCAGTATCGACAGGCTATGTTTTCCGGTGGTCGCCGTGGTTGCGGTGTCCTCTGCGCGATTCAGATGGAAAGTGTCCAACTGAGCCAGATTCCGTACCTGCTTGAGGGATGCTTTGAGCCCTTGCAGCTGGCGCACTGCATCCTGCAATTGCGCACCGCTCGCCCACCCCTGTTCATGCAGTGCCGTTTCAAGCGTGTTCAGCAGAGAATCCACCGGTTTGCTGAGATGATGCAATGCGATGCCCCGCAGGTCGGAGTTTTCCTGGCGCAACAGCTCTATGGTTTCCTGGGCTTGCCCCAGCGTTTTGTCCCTGGAGGACGATTTGCTGTTCAGGGCGCACAGGCGCCGGTAGATATCATCCCGCTCCTGGGAGAGCCGCGTTATTTCCTCGCTGTGCTCAGTGTCGGCACAGGATCGCTGTACCCGCAACATGGCGGCATAGCTGGCGGCCAGCACTATGCCAATGGTGGCCAGGAAGAGCCATGAAATAGGCACCCAGGTGTTGGCGTTAAGTGACAGGGGCAGTGAGTGTGCCATCGCCGGCGCAGACACGGCTCCGGCGAGGGGCGGGACCAGTTTGGTCCAGAGCCGCAACCCTGGAATAAAGCTGCCCGGAAAGTGGCTGGCTATCGTCATCCTTGTGCCCACTTATCAAAACCTGGGCCAAATCCTGCGACCCGATGCTCGTTGTTGGGGCGGAGGCCCCGACCGGCCTCAAACAATTGTTTCCGCTGAGAGACTGGCCCGGCTGGCGAATCCATTGCCGGTCAGTGCGGTCTCCGGACATACAGCCGGCCGGTGAAATAACTGCAGTTCCCGCTACCCCCCGTTGGCAGCGTTATTTCTGCAGTCATAGATACTGCAATCGACCTCTTCGCTCAAGGAGAATGTATCCAGATTCCGCGAGTCAGGGCTCAAAAGGCGCCAGGAATTACTTTATGGCGTCAGAATAAATGAATGGCCTGCTCCGACGGTCATTGCTGCGGCAAGCCGCTCACGCTCTGGTGGCCGTGTGCCCGCCCCTGCCCTGGGTTACCATGGACTCTATCGCACGCCTGATTCGGAGGAACAATGTCACTGCGGTTTGCTGTTCTTACCTTGCTGGATATGGAGCCGGGCAGTGGCTACGACCTGAAGCGCCGGTTTGAGCGCAGCGTGTCCCATTTCTGGAGCGCCAGCCATCAGCAGATGTACCGGGAGCTGCGCAAGCTGCACCAGGATGGATTGTTGGATTGCAGTGTACAGCCCCAGGTGGGCAAACCGGATAAAAAAGTGTACCAGCTCACCGATGCCGGCAGAGAGGCCCTGCGGGACTGGGTACAGCAACCGGCGCCCGCACAAAAAATCCGCGAGCCTTTTTTAGTGCAACTGTTCGCAGGCCACCACCTGGACCGGGAGCAGGCCCGCGCGCTCATCCGCCGGCAACTGGACCAGCACCGAGCCCTGCTGGCGGCTTATCGCGAGCAAAAACAACGGGTGCAGAGTCGCGATATAGAGCTGCAGCAGCGTTTCTGGCTGGCTGGCCAGACGCTGCAACTGGGCATAGAGGTGGAGGAGACCCGCCTGCGATGGGGCGAACGGCTCTTGCGGCAGCTGGAAGAGGGCCCCTAACTCGGTTGTTGAAAAATATTTTTCCGCAACCGGCAAGCGCCGGCATCCCCGGCGGTCACAGGGCAATTTTTTCCAGCACCAGACTGCCCACGGAATAGCCGGCACCGAAGGAGCAGAGAACCCCGCGGGCACCGGGGGGCAGATCGTCGCTATAGAGGTTGAACGCAATTACCGAGCCGGCGCAGCCGGTATTGGCGTAGCGGTCCAGCACTATGGGTGCCCGTTCGATACTCGCCCCACTGCCCATGAGTTTTTTTGCGATCAGGTTGTTCATATTGATATTGGCCTGGTGCAGCCAGTAGCGCTGTACCTCGGCCGGCTCCACACCCAGCTCGCGCACATGGGATTCGATGTGCGCCGCGGCGATGGGGCAGACTTCCTTGAACACCTTGCGGCCGTTCTGGTGGAACAGCTTGCCGGGGCCGAAGGGGTCCACGTCGGCGGCGCGGGCAGTATAGCCGAAGTTGGAGCGGATGTTGTTGGAGAACATTGTCTTGGCTTTGGTACCCAGGACTTTCCAGGCGGTGTCTGTGTGACAGTCGTCGCACCGCTCGACCACACTGGCCACCGCCACGTCACCGAAAATGAAGTGGCTGTCGCGGTCGGTGTAGTCGACCTGCGGCGAAGCCAGTTCCGGGTTGATCACCAGGGCGGTGCGGGTGGCGCCGGAGCTGATGGCATCCACCGCCCGCTGCAGCGAGAAGGTGGCGGAAGAACAGGCGACTTCCATATCGAAGGCAAAGCCGTCGATACCCAGCGCAGCCTGGATTTCTATGGCGATGGCTGGGTAGGCCCGCTGCAGATAGGAAGCGCCGACAATCACCATATCGATGTCGCGCGGGGTTTTGGCCGCTTTTTCCAGCGCCAGCCGCGCGGCCTTCAGACCCATTTCCGCCTGCATACAGAGTTCGTCGTCGCGCCTTTCCGGTAGGTGTGGGCGCATGCGTGTGGGATCCAGAATGCCCTCACGGGTCACCACATGACGGCTTTTGATCCCGGATGCCTTCTCGATGAATTCCGCCGAAGAGGGCGGCTTCGCGGCTAGGGCGCCGGCCTGGATCTGTGCCGAGTGGGTGTGGTTGTACGCCTCGGCATAAGTGTTGTACGCCTCCACCAGTTCTGTGTTACTGATGGTTTCAGGGGGCGTCCACAGCCCCGTAGCACTGATCGCCACGGCCCGCGGCAACTTATTTTGGCTCATTGCAGTGTTCCCGGCCCGCGTCCGACGGCGCGCGGGCGTCTTTCAGTTGAGTTCACCTGTTGGCGCGGCGGTCGCCGCACCGGAACTATTGAGTTGCCGTCCTTGAAATACTGGCGCAAGCAGGCGGGTTCGTGGGGAAAATACTGCTCCAGTCCGTGTCGCTCCGACTGCCATGCGGCTGGCGGACTGACATAGGTGCAGAATTGTGCGGGTAATCTATCGGCCGGTCTATTTGTGCTCGAGACGCTGAGTCAAGGGGTTCTGGCCAGGGCGTAGGCACTGACCCGGGCCGCCCCGGCCCGCCGCAGCATATCTGCGGCGGCATTGAGTGTCGCGCCAGTGGTTATCACATCGTCCACCAACCCCAGGTGCAGCCCGGCCACGGGATGCTGCACGCGAAAACTGCGGCGCAGATTGCGCAGCCGCTGGGCTCGGCTCAGCTGTTGCTGGGCTGTGCCCGGCGTTAACTTGCCCAGCAGCCGCGGTGCGACGGGAATCCGCCAGTGGCGGCTGAATTCTGCCGCGATCAGCTGTGCCTGGTTGAAACCCCTCTGCCACAGGCGTCGCCAGTGCACGGGAATCGGCAACAACAGTTGTGGGCGCAATTCGCCCCTGGGTTCCAGGCACCCCGCGGCCACAAATGACAGTGTGCGTCCGGCCGCCAGATCGCCCTGATATTTAAAACGTTGCAGTAGCTGCGCCACCGGATAGGCGTAGTGCCAGGCGGCCTGGGCGCTGGCGAAGGCCGGAGGGTACTGAATGCATTGAGGGCAAATGGCTGCCGCCGGTGGCAGCGGTAGCGCACAGACACGACAGCCTCGGTCCAGTGTGGGCAGCTGGTCCCGGCAGTCGGCGCAGAGCCCACTGCGCGCGGCACGGGCAACCCCGCACAGCAGGCAGTTGCTCAATTGTTGTGACAAGAACTGTGCTATGGCTCGGTAAACCATTCTCAGGCCTCTTGGTTGACAGCAGGGCAAGGGTCGCTAGACTGACGACGCCCGGGTCCTTTTGACCCCTCACAAACCCCCACCCCGGATTTGCCAAAGTGTCATCAGCATTAGGGAGACTAGCGTCCGTGACCGCCGCCCAGCAACTAGCCGCCACCCGCCACGACTGGACCCGTCGGGAGATACTCGACCTGTTTGCGCTGCCTTTTAATGACCTGATGTTTACCGCACAGGGGGTTCACCGGGTGCACTTCGATGCCAATCGGGTACAGGTGAGCACCCTCTGTTCCATTAAAACCGGTGCCTGCCCGGAAGACTGTGCCTACTGCCCCCAGAGTGCCCGCTACGATACCGGGCTGGAACGGGAGAAGTTGATGCAGGTGGACAAGGTGTTGCAGGAGGCCCGCGCGGCCAAGGCCGGGGGTGCCACCCGTTTCTGTATGGGCGCGGCCTGGCGCTCGCCAAAGAAAAAGGACATGCCCTATGTGACGCGGATGGTCCGCGAGGTAAAGGCGTTGGGAATGGAAACCTGTATGACCCTCGGCATGCTGGACGATGACCAGGCCAGTGCGCTGGCCGACGCTGGCCTCGACTACTACAACCACAACCTGGATACCTCGCCGGAATACTATGGCGAGATCATCACAACCCGCACATATAGTGACCGCTTACAGACACTGGAGCGTGTGCGGGCGGCGGGGATGAAGGTTTGCGCCGGTGGTATTGTGGGCATGGGGGAGGAAGTGGGGGACCGCGCCGGGCTACTGATGCAACTGGCGAATCTGCCGCAGCATCCGGAATCGGTACCCATCAATATGCTGGTCAAAGTGGCCGGTACACCGCTCCAGAATGAGGCGGACCTGGACCCATTGGAATTCATTCGCTGTATTGCGGTCGCCCGTATCACTATGCCTAGATCCCATGTGCGCCTGTCCGCCGGCCGGGAGCAGATGAGTGATGAACTGCAGGCCCTGGCCTTTCTCGCCGGTGCCAATTCGATTTTCTACGGCGAAAAGCTGCTGACTACCGCCAACCCGCAAACCAACCGGGATATGCAGCTGTTCGGCCGCCTTGGTATTCAGCCGGAGGAGTACCGGCAGTATGCCGACGAGGCGCAGGTGGAGGAAAAACTCTCGGCGCAGATAGCCGAGCGGGAGTACGACCCCTATTTCTACGATGCCGCCCGATGAAGCCCGCTATGGCGCTGCGGGAAACCCTGCGTCGGCGCCTTCTTGAGCGCCGCGAAAAGGGCCTCTACCGGGAGCTGAGAACCCTCGCTGCGTCACCCACGCCACTGGCAGAGGTGGATGGTGAGCCTCTGGTGACCTTCAGCAGCAACGATTATCTCGGCCTGGCCAACCACCCGGAAGTGATTGCCGCACAGCAAACCGGGGCCACTCTTGGGGCCGGTGCCACCGCTTCCCACCTGGTCAATGGCCATTTGCACATTCACACGGCGCTGCAGGAAAAAATCGCCAGGCTCACCGGGCGCGAGGCGGCGCTGGTGTTCTCCAGTGGCTATATGGCCAATGTGGGTACCATTTGTGCGCTGGTGGCGCGGGGTGACAGTGTCATTTCCGACAAGCTCAACCACGCCTCCCTGATCGACGGTGCCCGCCTGTGTCGCGCCCACAGTCTGCGCTTTGCCCACAACGATCTGAGCGCGCTGGAGCGCCGGCTGCAGCGGGCGACGGCTTCTGTCGGTAATACCCTGGTGGCGGTGGATGGCGTCTACTCCATGGATGGGGACTGCGCGCCGGTGGCGGAAATCGCCCAGTTGTGCCGTGCCTATGGCGCCTGGCTGATGGTGGATGAGGCTCACAGTTTCGGTGTGCTGGGCAGTCAATCGCTGCCCTGCGCGGGCAGCGCCTCCAGGGCCGGTCTGTGCCAGGATGCCGTGCCGGTGCTGATGGGCACCCTGGGCAAGGCGGCGGGCAACGCCGGCGCCTTTGTGGCGGGTTCCCGGGAGCTGATCGATTACCTGGTGCAGTTCGCACGACCCTACATATACACCACTGGTATGCCGCCGGCCGTGGCGGCCGGGTCACTGGCGGCGCTTGCGGTCATGGAGCGGGAACCGCAGCGCCGGCGGCGGCTGCACAGCAATATCCATTATTGCCGCACCCGGGCGCAGTCCCTGCAGTTGCCATTGAGCCCCTCCGGGACCGCCATTCAGCCGCTGCTGCTGGGTTGCGAGAGAGAGGTGCTGTCCGTGGCCGCGGGACTGCGGGCACAGGGTTTCCTGGTGGGCGCCATCCGCCCGCCGACGGTGCCCGCCGGCACTGCACGGCTGCGTATCACTCTCAGCGCCAGTCACAGTGAGGTGCAGATAGATGCACTGCTGCAGGCGGTGCGGGCGCTTCTGCCCGGCTCCCGCACCGGGGAGTCTGGGGCCCCGTGAGCGCGGTGCAGTCTCTGGTGTTGCTGCACGGCTGGGGCGGCGACCGCCGCTTGTGGCAGCGACTGCTGGAGGTTTTGCAGCCCGGCCTGGCGATACCGGTGATGTGTCTGGAGCTGCCCGGCTTTGGCGCCCGCTCGGCCGATAGCTGGCCCGAGGACTCTCTGCTGGATGAGTCGGTTCTGGCGCAGCTGCCGGCAGACTGTGTACTGGTGGGACATTCCCTCGGCGGTATGCTCGCCACCCGCCTGGCTGCGTCGGCCGGTGAAAGCAGGATTCGCGGTGTGATTACCATCGCCGCCAACGCCACCTTTTTGCAGCGGGACGACTGGCCGGGCATGGCGGCGACCACCTTCGACGAATTCCGCTGCGCTCTGGCCACCGACGGCCCCGGGACCTGGAGGCGTTTTTGCGGCCTGCAGGCCCGTGGCGATGGGGCTTCGCGCCAACTGTTGAGCCAGTTGAGACAGTGGCGCCCGCCCGCAGTGGGTGCGGCCTGGGCCGGTGCGCTGCAGAGTCTGGGGCGCTGGGACAATCGCCCGCTGTTGCGGGTAGCAAAGGGATTGCCGGTGCCGGCGCTGCATATTTACGGGGAGCGCGATGCGCTGGTGCCGGTTGCCGCTGCGACACAGTTGCAGTCCCACGGCGCGGCGGTGGAACTGTTGCCGGGCTGTGGCCACACCCCGCATATTTCCCGGCCGGAGAAGGTGGCGGCGCTGGTCAAAGGGTTTTTAGGCAGTATCGGGCAGCCGGGCGCAGAGGATAGCCATGTGCCGCAAAGGGCACCCTTTGCCAAGGGGGCAGTGGCGCGGTCCTTTGGGCGCGCGGCAAAAAAATACGATGCCGCTGCACATCTGCAGCGGGCCGTATGTCGCCAGTTGATGGCCGGCGTCGGTATCGGTTGGCAGCCGGAGCGGATTCTGGATCTGGGCAGTGGCACCGGCTACGGCAGCGCCGGACTGCGCCAGCGGTTCCCCCGGGCCGAAATCATTGCCCTGGATATCGCCGAGGATATGTTGCGACTGGCCCGAACCCAGCGCCCGGTGGCGGACTTCCATGTGAATGGGGACGCGGAGCAGCTGCCACTGGCAGACGGCAGTGTCGATCTGGTTTTTTCCAGTATGGCCCTGCAGTGGTGCTGCAATCTGGAGCGACTGTTCGCGGAATTGCGGCGGGTCATGGCGCCGGGAGGCCTCTGCCTGGTGTCGACCCTGGGGCCGGGCACCCTGCGCGAACTCAAGCGCAGCTGGGCTCAGGTGGACGGCGGGGTGCACGTCAACCGTTTTTCCTCCCGGGAGGAGTGGCTTGGGGCGGCGTCCGCGGCGGGGCTGGCGGGTGGCCTCCACAATGAGCAACGGATTCTGCACTTTGCCAGCGCGCTGCAGTTGATGCGTGAACTGAAGAGTATCGGCGCCGGCAATGTAAACCGCGCTGCCGGCCGGGGATTAACCAGCCGCGCCAAGCTGCAAAGGGTGCTGGACGCTTACGAAAATTTCAGAACAGGTGCCGGCCTGCCCGCCAGTTACGATATCTACTACCTGAGCTTGCGTGTCCAGAGCGCCGGAGCTGTCGGTTCCGCTTTGAGCGGGGGAATTGAGCAGGCTGCCCCTCAGGGGTAGATGGTGATGGGGGTGGGTGTTCGCACCAGCGACCAGATCTCGTCCATTTGGCGGTTGGTTACCGCAATACAGCCATCGGTCCAGTTCATCCGTGTAAGCTGTTTTTCGATCCCCGCCCACTGTGGCTTCTGACCGTGGATCATGATGTCGCCGCCGGGATCCACTCCCAGCCGGCGGGCGCGGGCGCGGTCGGCGGCGTTGGGGTAGGAGATATGGATGGAGCGGTAAAAGCGGCTCTTGGGATTTTTCCAGTCCAGCGTGTAGCGCCCCTCGGGTGTGCGTTCATCCCCCTGGCGGACCTTGTGTCCGCGAGGATTGTCGCCAAAAACAACTTTATAGCTTTTGACCACACGGCCATTGCGCTTCAGCTGCATCAGCGATTTGGATTTGTAGACCACTACTTCGTCCACCGGCTTGACGGTGGCGAAGGACAGCAGCGGGGCTAGCATCAGGCAGACAAAAGCAAGGTATCGCATGGTCTTGGTAAAGCGCGGATTGAAATAGTACGGCATTGGCCAGTTTCGCGCCGGAGGGTTTGGCTGACAGCTTTGTCCGATATCGGTGGCCGGGTTTATGCCCGGGTAAGCTGCGCCGCATTATCAGCACCCCGGGTTATAGGGGCGCTCCGGCTGATCAATAATTGATCTAAGTGAGCAATTTATCAGTAAACTGGTGGCGTTGAAAGAGGCGACAGTAAAAAAGAACCCGGGGGAGGGTTGTTTGTGACCAGAACATTCTTTGTGGCCGGGACCGATACCGAAGTGGGCAAGACCTTCGTTACCGGGGCCCTGCTGCACAATGCCGCCAGGCGGGGGCTGAGCACCGGGGCGGTCAAGCCGGTGGCCTCCGGCTGTGTGCCCAGCCGGGAGGGGCTGCGCAATGCCGACGCCGAATTGCTGCAGGCGGCGATGACACTGGAACTGCCCTACCAGCAGGTCAATCCTGTGGCGCTGGAACCCGCCATAGCGCCCCACATAGCGGCCCGGGAGGCGGGCATCACCCTGGGTGTGACGCCGATGGCCGGGGCCTGCCAGGAGGTGATGAACACCGGTGCCGACCTGGTATTGATCGAGGGTGCTGGCGGCTGGCGCACCCCGCTGGGAGCGGGCGCTTTCCTGTCCGATTTGCCGCGGGAGCTGGATATTCCAGTCATTCTGGTGATCGGCATGCAATTGGGTTGTATCAGTCACGCCCGGCTGACCGCGGAGGCGATTCATTGCGACAGCCTGCGGCTGGCGGGCTGGGTGGCCAACTTTGCCCGGCCGGGTATGGCCCGCCCCGATGAAAACCTCGAGACCCTGAAGGGCCTCTTGGCGGCCCCGTATCTGGGCACTCTGCCCTATGATGAAACTGGGGATTATCGCGCCAACGCTGCCTGCCTGGATTTGGCTCCACTACTGGGCAGTGAACCGGAGGCGCCCGGAGCCACATCGGTTGCCCGCCAGCCCCCGCCCTGTGGTTGACACAGGATCGCTTCCCGCCTAAATTCAAACGACCGTTTGAAACGCTTGAATGAGGGGGCGGAGGCATGGCTGACTACAAGGCGCCGTTGCGGGAGATGCACTTCCTGTTGCACGAAGTTTTTGCTGCGGATCAACTCTGGGCACGACTGCCCGGACTGGCGGATACCGTCGACCGCGACACCGCCGAAGCAATTCTGGCGGAGATGGCCAAGCTCGCCGCCAATACCCTGGACCCCATCAATCGCTCCGGCGACGAAGAGGGTTGCCAGTGGCAGGATGGTGCGGTTTCCACACCCGGGGGCTTCAGGGAAGCCTATGCCACCTTTTGCGAGGGCGGCTGGGGAGCGCTGCTGGGCAACCCTGAATACGGCGGCATGGGCATGCCGAAAATGTTGGGCGCCCAGGTGGAGGAAATGATCAATGCGGCCAATATTTCCTTCGCCCTTTACCCGGTGTTGACCAACGGTGCCTGTCTCGCCATCGATACCCATGCCAGCGAAGCCCTGAAGGCGCAGTACCTGCCAAAAATGTACCAGGGCACCTGGGCCGGGGCCATGGACCTGACCGAGCCCCATGCGGGCACCGACCTGGGAATCATCCGCACCAGGGCGGAGCCTCGGGATGACGGCAGCTACAAAATCACCGGCAACAAGATTTTCATCACCGGCGGCGAGCAGGACCTGGCGGAAAACATTGTTCACCTGGTATTGGCCAAGCTGCCGGACGCACCCCCCGGGCCCAGGGGTATCTCCCTGTTCCTGGTGCCCAAGTTCCTGCCCGACGACCAGGGCAACGTCGGTGAGCGCAACGCCGTGCACTGTGGCTCCATCGAGCACAAGATGGGCATCAAGGCTTCCGCCACCTGCGCCATGAACTTCGACGGAGCCAGGGGCTGGCTGGTGGGTGAGGTGAACAAGGGCCTGGCGGCCATGTTTACGATGATGAATTACGAGCGCCTGGGTGTCGGTATTCAGGGGCTCGGCGGCGCCGAGCGCTCCTATCAGAATGCGCTGGCCTATGCCCGTGAGCGACTGCAGAGCCGCTCGCCGGCCGGGCCCCGGCACGGCGACAAGATTGCCGACCCGATTATCGTGCACCCGGATGTGCGCCGCATGCTGCTTACCCAGAAGGCGCTGATCGGCGGGGGCCGCGCACTGTCCACTTATGTGGCGCAATGGCTCGATATCGCCAAGTACGGGGAGGGGGAGGAGCAGCGCAGGGCCGAGGCGCTGGTGGCGCTGCTCACCCCGGTGGCCAAGGCGTTTTTTACCGACAAGGGCCTGGACTGTACCCTCATTGGCCAGCAGGTGCTGGGGGGCCACGGCTATATCCGCGAGTGGGGCCAGGAGCAGCTGGTGCGCGATGTGCGTATCACGCAGATATACGAGGGTACCAACGGTATCCAGGCGCTGGACCTGATCGGCCGCAAGACGGTCGCCAACGGCGGCGCCCTGTTTGAGGTGTTCGCCGAGGAAGTGCAGGGGTTTATCGACCTGCATGTGGATCGGGAGTCCCTGGCGGATTTCATCCAGCCCCTGGTGACAGAGCTGCAGAGGTTGCGGGATGTGACCGGACGCGTCGTCACTGCGGCCGCGGAGGACCCCCATGCGCCGGGCGCCGCCTCGGTCGAGTACCTGCACCTGTTCGGCTATGTGGCCTATGCCTATATGTGGGCGAAAGTGGTCGCAGTGGCAATGCCGAGCAGTGAAAGCGATGGCTTCTATGCCGCCCAGGTGAAAACAGCGCGGTTCTTTTTTACCCGCCTGCTTCCCCAGACACGGGCGCTGGCGGCCAGTGTCGATGCGGGCAGCGACAGCCTGATGGACATAGATGCGGAGCTGTTTTGAGCTCCCTGATCCCACGGGGTGATTTCCTCCGGGGCTTTAGCGCTGCGATGCTATTTGTTTGCAGGTTGCTGCAAAGACCTTCACGACCAATGAAGTAGTTGCACACTTGATTTGCGGCTCGAATCTCCCCGCTCGGAGTGAGGTGCGGTGCGGCTCAGTTGAGGTCCACCGCATATTCGCGCAGCAGAGCCAGGGGTATTACCTGCAGGGCTTTGATGTGGGTACACTGCAGGTAAACCCGGGGTGCGGCGTCCCGCTGGTAGGCTTCCAGCCAGCGGGGTGCGCACAGGCACCAGCGGTCGCCGGGATTGAGTCCGGGAAAACCGGATTCCGGCACCGGGGTGCTGAGGTCGTTGCCGCGCTGGCGGGAGAACTGTAAAAATTTCTCTGTGACCGCCACGCACACCGTATGGGATCCGAGGTCCTCGGGGCTGGTATTGCAACAGCCGTCGCGAAAAAAACCCGTCACCGGACTGGTGCAACAGGCCAGCAGTGGATCGCCAAACACATTTACCGAAATGTCTTTTTGCATCGCTTTGTCACTGGGGCCCTTCCCCCTCCAGTAGTGCCATATCCGTCAGCAACCAGTGCCAACCCCGACGGGAAAAAAACAGCCGCAGGTGGGGGTCCTCCGCCTGACCAAAATCCACCGCCACCCTATCCAAGGCCAGGTAGCGCCAGCGCTGCAGTTGCCAGTGCCGGGTCTCGTCCGCCGAAGCTTCAGCAGCGTCGTCGTTTGCGCTTGGCGGTGGGTATAGCTCCCGCTCAAATTGGTGCAGGCTGTCACCGCCGGACAAAATATCGGCGATACCCGCCGGTGTGATCAGGCCCCGCAACACGGGGGTGATAAACAGGCCGGAGCCGGCGGTGACCAAGTCGCCAAACTCCGGGGGGAAAGCGTCGCCCACGGAAGAGCGCAGTTGAGCCTGCAGCCTCTGCTTGAGATTTTCACGCAGGCGGGGGAAGTCCACCAATTGCTCAACCCCCTGTGTATCCTGCAGCCTGGCTGCTTCCACCAATTGGCCCGCGGCATAGCGGGGCATCGCCATATAAGTCACGGTGGCGATGGCCAGTAGCAGCAACAGGCCGACAAGCAGTTTTTTCATGGACTCCGATTTCCGTAAAATAGGATTTGCAATTCTATCGTGGGCGCCTGCAGGGCCCAATTGCCACGGGCTAGTGGCGCGCCATTGTTCACGGTCAGTGAGTGTGCCATAGTCCCGGCTGGGGAATCGATAACAATCACAATTTGCGCATAGGACATCGAGTCATGACAGATATTTATAAGGCGCCGGAGTCTGATCTCACTACCGGCGAGGAAAGCGACAGCTTTGGCTCACTGGAAAAGGGGCTTGCGGGGGACTATTCAATCGAAATCGGTGCCGTCTTTGGCGAGGCCTGGCAGCGCACCAAGGGCCACAAGGGTCGTATCTTACTCGCGGTGCTTTTATATATTGTGGCTTTGGTGGCAGTGAGTTTTGTTGCGGGCGCCATCACCGGTTACAGCGCCTTTAATCCAGAAACAGCCGGCGATGGCCCTGTTTCGGGCCTAGTGGGCGGGGCGCTTCTCTACAACCTGCTGGTCACTGTGGTGACGGCGCCGTTGACCGCTGGTTTCATGATGATCGGGGTCAAGGTGGCGCGCGGCGAGAGCGCCGCACCCACGGAGGTGTTTGCCCATTTCGACAAGCTGCTGCCCCTGGCGGTGGTCAGCATCCTGATGACTATTCTGGTTACCCTGGGCATGCTCCTGTTGGTGCTGCCGGGTATTTATCTGGCGGTGTCCTATTTACTCACTCTGCCATTAATCGTGGAAAAAGGCCTGGGACCCTGGCAGGCGTTGGAGACTTCCCGCAAGGCGGTCACCAAGCACTGGTTTGCCTTTCTCGGTTACATCATCGTCAGTATTCTGCTGTATATCGCCGGTGCGCTGCCGCTGCTGCTGGGCCTTATCTGGGTGCTGCCGATGCTGGCCATCGCCTACGGCGTGGTCTACCGGAATGTGTTCGGCGGTCCTGAACAGCAGGCGTAACAAACCGGGGGCCAGTGTTGCTGGACACCATCTGCGAGGTCGAGACTCCTGAGGGCATCGATTTGCGTGCGCGGGTCGCCGGGCCGGTACCGCGCATGCTGGCCTTCGCCGTGGACCTTTTGTACCGCAGCCTGATACTGATGGCCCTGTCGATCGCACTGGCATTTGCGGGTCGCGCCGGCTGGGGGATCTGGTTGCTGTGCTTCTTTCTGTTGGAGTGGTTCTACCCGGTTTTCTTTGAAGTGTTGCGCGGCGGCCAGACGCCGGGTAAAAAAGCTTTCGGCCTAATGGTGGTCAACGACAACCTGACCCCGATCTCCTGGGGCGCTTCAATACTGCGGAATCTGCTGCGCTTCGCGGATTTCGTGCCCTTCGCCTACGTCGCCGGCATTGTCAGTATGACCCTGAGCCATCATTTCCAACGCCTCGGCGACATGGCGGCCGCTACCCTGGTGGTCTACCGGCAGGTGGATGCCGCCCCGCTGCCGTTGCCGGAGGTTGTACCCCTGGCACCACCGCGGGGACTGCAACAGCAGGATCAGCGCGCGATCATCGACCTGCTGGAACGGCACCGGGAACTGAGTGAGGCGCGCCAGTATGAACTGGCCAACCTGCTGCAACCGCTAACCGGAAAGAGGGACCGCGCCGCACTTGATTATTTGCGCGCCGTGGGTAACTGGTTGCTGGGGGCCCGCTAGGGGTATGAAACAGCGCGACTTTGAACATCGCCACGGTGCAACCTGGGAGACACTGGAGGAGTGGCTGCGGCTGGGCAAGGGTCCGGAGCCGGATCTGCCGGCGCTTTATCGCGGTCTGTGCCAGCAGCTCGCCATGGCCAAGGAGCGCAACTACACCAGCCAACTGGTGGACCGGCTGGATAGACTGGTGCTGGCGGCGCATCACCGCCTCTACCGCCAGCAGACGCTGCGCCGCAACATCTGGGCCTGGTATCTGTTGGCGGGTTTCCCGCGCGCAGTTCGCGCGCAGATAAATTATGTCTGGCTGGCCGCCCTGCTGTTCCTGCTGCCGTCCCTGGTGATGGGAGTGGGCAGTTACGTCAGTGACACATTGATCTATACGGTGATGTCCCCCGCACAGGTGATGGGGACTGAGGCCATGTATGACCCCGCCAACCGCGTGCTGGGGCGCGAGCGGGGTTCGGATTCCGACCTGCTGATGTTCGGCTTCTATATCCAAAACAATATCGGTATTGCATTTCGGACCTTTGCCGGCGGAATCCTGTTGGGGCTGGGTTCGATATTTTTTCTGGTGTTCAACGGTATTTATCTGGGTGCTGTGTTCGGCCATCTCAGCCGAATTGGCTTTGGCGTAACCCTCTACCCCTTTGTGATCGGTCACGGCGCTTTTGAGCTCACCGCTATCGTTTTCGCCGGCGCCGCCGGTCTGCGCCTGGGACAGTCGCTGATTGACCCCGGTGCCCAGTCCCGCCTGGATGCCCTGCGCAGTGCCAGTGTGGAGGCGATGCAGATTGTCTACGGCACTTTTTTAATGCTGGTGGCGGCAGCGTTTCTGGAGGCCTACTGGTCCTCGTCCACAAGTATTGCCACCGCCATAAAGCTGGGCGTGGGTGGCTTCCTGTGGCTGTTGGTACTGGGCTACTTTATGTTTGCCGGGCACGGAGAAGTTTCCCGTGCAACTTGAGCGGCTGGTGATTCGCGCGCGCCTGCGCTCGCCCTGGGAGTCTGTAGATCTCGGTATCGCCCTGGCGCGGGAGCATTGGTGGCCGCTGTTCGTGGTGTGGCTGCTGCCGGCTTCGGTGGTGTTCGCCGGCGCCGCGCTGCTGCTGTGGGATTCACCAACCTGGGGCCTGCTACTGGTGTGGTGGCTGAAACCGGTGTTCGACCGGCTGCCCCTGTATATCACCAGCCGCGCCCTGTTTGGCGAATCTGCTTCGGTCGGCGGGGCACTGGGGCAGTTTTGGGCGCAGAACCGTCGCGATTGGATTGCCTGGCTCAGTTGGCGCCGCCTGAGCAGCACCCGCTCCTTTGATATGCCGGTTACCCTGTTGGAGCAGAGCAGTGGCAGTGCGCGGACTGCGCGTCTCGCCCTGCTGCATCGAAAACACGCAGGTGCTGCCAGCTGGCTGACCCTGGCTGGTGTTCACGTGGAACAGTTCCTGTCCCTGGCTGTGGTGGTATTGATTTTCCTTTTTATTCCCGCTGAGTTGAAAGCCCAGTTTGTACCCGAGGAGCTGGATGTCCAGTGGTGGTACCTGCTGACCAGTGATCATCTGCTTCTGAGGTGGTGTTTGAATTTTGTGTCGCTGCTGGCGATGGCGACTGTAGCGCCTTTTTATATCGCCAGTGGTTTCTGCCTGTATATTGGCCGCCGCGTCGAGCTGGAGGCCTGGGATCTGGAGATACAGTTTCGGCAGTTGCGCGCCCGCGTACTGGACAGGGGGGCGCGACGTCGCTCCTCCGGGGCGACAGTAGCGCAGCTGTTGCTGCCACTGTTGCTGGTAATGGGGCTGGTGGCAGAAGTGCCGACGGTGCGGGCGGCCGAATCGCCAGCGGAGGCGCGGGAACAGATTGACACCGTCCTTGCCGGCGAGGATTTCCACCGTATGGAGGAGGTTTCCGGCTGGCGCTTCAAGACTGCTGAGACCCGCTCCGAGCAGTTTCCCCAGTGGCTTATCCAGTTGCTGGAATGGTTGGAGAACCTCTTTTCAGACAGCGACCCGCAACAGCGCGACGGTGACTGGGGCCCGCTGCTGGCCACGGTCATAGAAGTTTTTTTGTGGATGGTGGGTGTGTTCCTGTTGGCGTACCTGCTGTGGCGCTACAGAGCGCCGATTCTCGCCAGTCTGCGTCCCCGGCCCGGGGGTGAGTCGGAGGGTTCGCCACCGGCTACGCTGTTCGGGCTGGATGTACGACCCCAAAGCCTGCCCCGGGATGTCTGTGCCGAAGTGCTGCGGCTCTGGTATGACGGGCAGCACCGGGCCGGCCTGGGACTGCTTTACAGGGCCACGCTGGCGTACCTGATTGAGCGCTACGGGTTTGAGTTTGGCCAGCAGCTCACCGAAAACGAGTGCGCCCTCCTTGTGCAACGGCGTGTGGCGGAGCGGCAGCAACCGGGGGACAGTTCACTGAACGAATTGGTGCAGCAGCTTACCCGGGCCTGGCAACAGCTGGCCTATGCCCACCGGGTCCCGGACGGGGAGCGGGTGAGGGCAATGTGCGGCCGCTGGGAGGAGGTGTTTGTCCGTGAGCCCTAGACATTGGCTGATCGGCGCGGCGCTTCTGTTGAGTGCCATTGTGACCGGCTTGCTGTTTACCTTTATGGAGCGCTACACGGAGCAGCGGGATAACGGCTGGGGCGTGGAGGCGCGGCGCAATCCCTACCTGGCAGCGGAGCAGTTCCTGCAGGTCTCCGGCGTGCGCACCCGCAACGTCGGCAATGTGGCTGAGCTGGCTAGCCTCAATGACAACGATACCTTGCTGCTGGATGGAAGTACGCATATCTACAACCGGCAGCGGGCTGACCAGTTGCTGAACTGGGTCGAGGGCGGCGGCCACCTGGTCCTGGTGGCAAAACCGGAAGAACGGGACTGGTTGCTGGAGCGGATGGAGGTCTCCCTGGAGCCCGGCCGGGAACTTTTTGATTTCCACAACCCTCTGCGCCAATTCCTGGGGGACGACGCCGAGGCGTTTGCCGGTAAAAGCGCCAGTGAAATTCTGCGCGAACACAATCGCCGCAACCGCTCCAGTGGCGGGGATACAGAGCCCGGCGAGCCGGCGGAGGAAGCGCCCAGGGATCCGCCCGCAGATCCAGCCGACCTGGTGACTCTGGCGGATGCCCAGGGGCGCGACTACCACCTCTATTTCGACCCGGTTTACCTGCTGGAACACCCGGGCCTGGAAGATCTGCAGTCGGAGCCGACATCCTGGGCCAGGATACGGCGCGACGATACCGGTGTGCCGTTTATGCAGTTCGAAAGGGGCAGGGGGCTGGTCACACTGGTGGCCGACGGTGGCATCTGGCACTCCGGTCGCATAGGCCATTTCGACCACGCTTACTTTTTGACACAGCTGTCCTCCGGGGGTGAATTTATTTTTGTCACCCGGCCACGCTTTGATTCCCTGTTGGTGCTGGCCGGGCGTTACGCCGGGGAATTCTTTTTTGCCGGCGCACTAGCGCTTATGGCCTGGCTGCTGTGGCGCTCGCGCCGTCTCGGGCCAGTGGTGGCGGTGCAGCAGCAGGCGCGGCGTTCACTGACCGAACACCTTGAGGCCAGCGGCCACTACTACTGGCGTGCGGACAGGGGATGTCAACTGGCGCAGCGGATTCGCGCGCGGCTGTTGCGCCGCCTCGGTGGAGAGCAGTGCGACCAGTATGTGAAACGCCGGATTATCTCCCGGCTCCACCAACTTACGCATTTGACCGAATCCAACATAACCGCCGCCCTTTGGGGAGTAGCTCCCCAGGGCGAAGAGGCTTTTACCCGGCAGATGCGCACTCTGCAGCAAATCGAGGCAGCCCTATGAACGACACCATTGACACAGGCGGCGCGCCAGCCGCTGATACAGCTGGCGCAGAAGTGGACTGGCAGGCGGCCGCGACAGGATTGAGCTGCTTGCGGGAGTCCATCAACGGCCTGGTGATGGGCCAGGAATCTGTAGTGGACCAGGTGCTGGTGGCCCTGCTGGCCTCGGGTCATGTGCTGCTGGAAGGTGTGCCGGGCCTGGGCAAGACGTTGCTGGTGCGGGCTCTGGCCAGTTGTTTTGGCGGTGATTTCCGCCGTATTCAATTCACCCCGGATCTGATGCCTGCGGATGTAACCGGGCACGCCATGTACAACATGGCCGAGGGCCGCTTCGAAGTGCGCCGGGGGCCGGTGTTTACCAACCTGCTGCTGGCGGATGAAATCAACCGCGCCCCGGCCAAGACCCAGGCCGCCCTGCTGGAAGTGATGCAGGAGCAGCAGGTGACGATTGACGGTGAGTCGCTGCCGGCTCCACAGCCGTTTATGGTACTGGCTACCCAGAATCCCATTGAGCAGGAGGGCACCTACCCGCTGCCGGAGGCGGAGCTGGACCGCTTCCTGCTCAAGGTCCTGATCGACTACCCCAGCCTGGAGTCGGAGCAGAGACTCGCTGCAGCCGCCAGCGGCGGCCGTATCGAGCAGCGCCTGCAGCAGCCGCTGGGCGGTCGCATGAGCCTGGCCCGGCTCCGCACACTGCAGCGGCAGCTGCCTCGGGTGGCGCTGGATCAGCAGGTGCTGAACTATGCAGTACGACTGGTGCGCGCCACCCGGGAAAGTGTGCTGCTGCGCCGCAGTGCCGGTCCCCGCGCCAGTATCGGTTTGTTGCAGGCGGCCCGGGCCCAGGCGCTGTTGCAGGGGCGGGAATTCGTCCTGCCGGACGACGTCAAGTCTATGGCCCTGCCGGTGATGCGGCACCGGGTCGGACTGTCGCCGGATATGGAAATCGACGGAGAAACCCCGGATACGGTCCTGGCGCAGATTATCGGGGCGGTGGAAGCGCCGCGCCTGTGAGTGTCGGAGTGCCGCGTCTGCCCGGCATGCGTCCCAGTCGCCGCCTGGTGACACTGCTGGGCTGCTGGTGCCTGGCGGCCCTGGCGATTGCCGCTGCGCGGATTGGCTGGCCGCAATTGGTCGGTGCAATCGGCAATCTCTGGTGGCTGGCGGGAGTGCTGCTGTGTGGTGGCGCACTCTTGGATGGTTTTACCGGCCGGCGGGTGCGGGGCCTGCGCGGGCGCCGCCGGGTGGCCGGCAACCTGGCCCTGGGTGTGGAAAACGTTGCGCTTCTGCAGCTGCGGAATCAGGGCCCGCGGCCGCTGGCCGTGGATGTTTGCGACCATTTGCCGCCACAGCTGGAAACCGGCGATATGCCCCAGCGGGCACTTTTACAACCGGGCGCCCAGGCGGAATTGCGTTATACCCTGATCCCCCGCCGGCGCGGCCGGGCCGAATTTGGTCCCATCGAAGCCCTGGTCGACTCGCCCTGGGGGCTCTGGCAGCAGCGGGTGTACCTGGGGGTGTCGCAGACAGTGAAGGTCTACCCCAATTTCCTCGGTATTTCCTCCCTGCAGGCGATGAGCACCGAGCAGAGCCTGCGCCATATGGGTGTACACCAGCTGCAGCGTCGGGGGGAAGGGCTCGATTTTCGCCAGCTGCGGGAATACCGCCTGGGTGACAGCCAGCGCCAGGTGGACTGGCGGGCCAGTGCCCGCGTGCGCAAATTAATCAGCCGGGAATATCAGGACGAACGCGACCAGCAGATTATTTATATGCTGGATTGCGGCCGGCGCATGCGCGCTAAAGACGGCGACCTCAGCCATTTCGATCACGCCCTGAACGCCCTGCTGTTATCTGCTTACATCGCCATCAAACAGGGCGATGCGGTGGGGCTACACGCCTTTGCCCACAGCGACAGGGGTGGGGATTTGCCGCTGCCACCGGTCAAGGGGGAGAGCGCCATGAACCTGCTGTTGAACCATGTTTACGATCTGCACTCCGGCACCGCCAGCGCGGATTTCTCCGGCGCAGCCCAGCGGCTGCTGGCCCGACAACAGCGACGCGCACTGATCATACTGGTCACCAACCTGCGCGATGACAACGGCGAAGAGTTACTCGCCGCCGTACAGTTGTTGTCGCGCCGGCATCTGGTAATGGTGGCCAGTTTGCGCGAGACTGAGCTGGATGCACTGTGCGGCCGGACGGTAGAGAATTTCGACGACGCGGTAAAATTTGCCGCCACAGCGGATTTTCTGGCCCGCCGCGCATACCTGCTGCAACAACTGCAGTCGCGCAATGTGTTCCTGGTGGATTCCGAACCGGCGCGATTGCACACAGCATTAGTGGCACAATACTGGCAGTTAAAACGCAGCGGTGTCATCTGAGCATCAGCGGCTGGGGTTCTAGGGCCCCGCTGAGGCAGTACTGAATCAATCAGGGGTAGGCCCTTTCGACCTGGGCGGCCTCTATTGCTCCAGTGGCCATCTTTAGCTGGGACGCGTCCAATAAAAACCATGTATCGGCACAGAGCACAGTCACCGGGATTCTTCTGCCGCCTGCGGCAACCGCAAGCCGTGCTGCTGTTGCTGATATTTCTCTCCGCCCGGGGCCTGGTGCCGGCGGGCTTTATGCCAGCGCCGGTATCCGGCGGGGCCCCCTATGACTTCTGCCACGGCGACAGCCGCAGCGCTCTGCTCCTGCAGTGGCTTGCGGAACAGCGTCACACGCACCGGGGGCACGAATCCGGCCATCAACACGATGCGCTGACCGCACATACGTTTGCCGATAATCATTGCAGTTTTGCCGCCGGCCTGGCGGCTCTCGCCGGCGAACCTGGGGCACTCTTGCCGTTTGCGGTCCGCACAGTGGAAGCGGTTCCATTCGAGGGCCGCTTTTACCCTTTGGCACAGGCATTTCTGCTGCCGCCCTCCCGCGCCCCGCCTGTATTGCCGCTCGCCTGACGATTCACTCTTAATCCATTTTTTGCGCTCGTGGTGCGCAGATAGCACCCTGGGCGGTATCTATGGCGATCGCTGTGTCAGCGCGATTGCCCCTGCACGGAAAGAAATTTATGCGAACACTTAAATACAGGCTGTTATTGCCAACCCTATTTTTGACCAGCTGCGCTGCCCCCTGGGCACTGGCGCACAGTGAGCTGCCGGAATATCCACCCGAAAGCCATGCCCCAGCCGGGGTGATGTTTGACCATTTGCACGCAAAAGGTGAATGGATGCTGGGCTATCGCTATGGACGCGAGACATACCGGGATATTTATCGTGGCTCCAGCGAAGCGGGGACCATGGAACTGCAGATGGCGGGATACACCATGAAGCCTGTCTCCATGACCATGGAGATGTACATGTTGGATATTATGTACGCCGTCTCCGACGATCTGACACTCATGTTGATGCCCCAATACATGAGCATGGATATGTCTATGGTCATGATCGGCAGCGGCCATGGGGCGGGGCACAGTCAACATACCGGCGACCACAGGCACAGCACTTCCGGTGTCGGTGATACCGTCATCGCAGGGCTTTTCCGCCTTGCGAATACCCATAACCTGCGGCTGCATGCGACATTTGGGCTCAGCGCGCCCACTGGCTCGGTCAAGCAAAGGGGGCCAAACGGCAACCTGACCCACTACGGTATGCAATTGGGCAGCGGTACCTGGGACCTGTTGCCCTCGCTGACCTATACCAGCGGTTTGGAGAGGTTGAGCTGGGGCGCACAGCTGTCCGCCCGCCTGCCGCTGGAAGGGGAGAACGACTCCGGCTTTGCCTTTGGTGAGCGTTATGGTGCCACTGCCTGGAGTGCATTCCGTGTGGCGGATTGGTTGAGTATTTCCGCGCGCCTGGAATATGCCAAGGAAGGCGATATCAATGGCCACTACGAAGGTCCGCACAACCATAGCAGTCCGCCCGACCGGCAGAGCAATTACGGTGGCAACTATTCCGCTTATGGACTGGGCGTTAATCTGGTGGGGCAGCGGGGGCTGTTTGCCGGTACGCGATTGGGGCTGGAGTGGCTGAGCACACTGTCCGCCGACTATAACGGCTATCAGCTGGCGCGCGAAGACGGTTTGAACATGAGCCTCAGCTACGCATTCTGACGCAGTTGCTGTTCACCCGGCAATTCAACAAGTTGCCGGGTGAATGCGGTACAGGGATGTACCGCCAGTGAGGCGCTTTTTGTGGCCCCCATTGCCGGCACCGACCGCTGGGGACTAAAAGCGGTAACTGAGATTCAGGGTCAGCGAGCGCAGGTGGCCGAGATCAAACCCGGCGACGCGGCCGGCGTCGTTGTAGTTGTACTCGATGGAAGTGTCCAGGTCCTGGGTCCAGAAAAAGCGGTAGCCGACACCCGCGTTCCAGTAGTTGTCGTCGCCGTCGTCGTCCACCCGCACACGGATTGTCTGGTTGTCGCGCCGCACCGTGTGCACATCGAACTCAGCGTAATTCCAGCCAGCCATCCAGTAGAGGCATTGCACATCGCAGAAAAGGGTGAAATCCACTTTGAAGTTGATGCCGTATTGGTCGACATCCACACCTTCATCCTCAAAGTTCGAGTAGCGCAGTTCCACCTGCCAGACACCTACCGCAGGCGTGATGCCGAGACTGGCATAGGAAAATAAATCCCGGTCGCTGTTGATCTGCAGTTCTCCCTGGCCGACACCGACAGTGCTGATTACCCGGTACTCCCCCAGGCGAATACCCTCAAAGGGGTTGTTCCACTCCACCGCAGCGGCCGGCGCAGAGCCGAGTAATGCAAAGACGAAAACAATCCTTTTCATGGCGGGGCTCCTTGCTCCAGTCGCTGGTCAGTTCTTTCTTCGGGGTATGGGACTGCGGGATTCAGGCGAGTGGGCCACGTCAATGATCGCCCAGATGCCTCCGGCAAAAGCGGGGTTTGCTTTCAGGCTCCGCATATCGCCCGGTGGTGGTGGCAGCTGCCCGATGGCGTCCGCTTCTTCAAGACGCTGTAATATTGTCTCCGCCATTTTTTGCAGTGCGTCATCGAGGGTCTCGGCATGGCAGTGACAGTGGGGAAGGTCCGGCGCTATGGCGCCAAAGCCGGCGCTCTCTATGTGGTGAACCACAACCGGGTAGCGCATTGGCAGTTACTCTTATGGAATTAACTCACCAAGCGTAGACGGTAATCCTTTTGACTGGCAAATTGCCGCGGCGGACTTTTTCCCGCTCGTCGACATCCGTTGTAGGCGCGCGGAAAATCTACTCAGCGCGGAATACGACCGAGCAATGCGCGGCGCGAAAAGATCATTTCCCTGTAGGTTTGTAGCAGCGAGACATCGATACCGGATTCCGCTCCCTGGATTTCCTCCACCTGCCGATTCAGCCAGGCGATTTCGGTTTCCAGTTGATGCCGCAGCCGGCGGGTTTCCGCCTCGTTGATGTTGACATGCACATGAGCAGACTTGGCCATGGTTTGTCCTCCACCAGTACGACAGCAGGTTTGCGGTGCGCGGCAATGCCGGTTTCTACAGGTGCCATAGCAAAGCCTGAAGTTGCACCGAATTAATCAGACGTTCCTATGAGTTTAGCAGGCTGCTGGAAAAGTATTTTTTCAGCAGCCTGCTGTCTCGAACAGGGATCTTCAGACCGCAAATACAGCATGTAATTGCTTGATTTGTAGTGGGGGCTTTGTGGACATGCACCACAAACCGTGGTTGAGGAAAAACAGGGAGGGCTTTTTCAACAACTGGTTAATTGGCCGGCGCCAGTTTGCCCGAGCAGGTTGTTGAAAAAGGTATCCTGCCTATTTCAAAACACGAAAAGCGAAAAATGGGATTTTCACTTTTCTCACAAAATCAACGACTTAAGCGTCGCGGATCTTGCCGGAATATCCATATTCCGGTACCAGGCGTCGAAATTCTTCGAATTTCAACAGCCTGCTAAGAAAACCCTTTGCCGTGTCTGCCGGCAGCGGCTTCGTTCCGCGCCCCTATGGCGGGGCACTGTGGTGCAGGGAATTAGCTGCAGTCGGCGAGCAAAGCGCGCCAGTCGAAGGAGGGGTCGCCAATAACGTAGAAAGATGGGTTAAGTACAGAGTCCTTGGTGTTGTAGCGTAGCGGAGCAAACTGATCGTCGACCACTAGGCCGCCTGCGGCTTCGACCACTGCCTGGGCCGCCGCTGTGTCCCACTCACAGGTGGGCGCCAGGCGCGGATACAGATCGGCGGCACCCTCCGCCACCAAGCACAGCTTTAGGGAACTGCCCATATTTTTCAGCTCAGTGGCACCCAACTGTTGTTCAATGCGCGCCACCAGCCGGTCTACCGCCCCGGCGCCGTGATTGCGGCTAGCCACCAGCCCCAGCGGCGACTGCACATCCAACCGCGACTGCACGGAACGCACACGGATGGGGTTTTCGCCCCCGGCGGTGCGCTTAAAGGCCAGCGCCTCAGTTCCCGGGGCGGCCCTATGGCCGGCGTAGGTGATTTCCAGCACCGGCACATGCACCACGCCCAGTACGGGTACGCCGTCCTCTATCAGCGCCACATTGACCGTAAATTCACCGCTGCGACGGATGAATTCCTTGGTGCCATCCAGTGGGTCCACAATCCAGTAGCGACGCCAGCGGCGGCGTTCGGAGAAGGGGGGCATGGCCTGCTCTTCCGAGAGCACTGGCACACCGGGGGTCAGTTGCGCCAGGGCCGGGGCGAGTATGTTGTGGGCGGCCAGGTCGGCGGCGGTTACCGGCGAGTCGTCGCTTTTGGTATCTATTTCGAGGTCGGCACTGCTGTGATAGACGTCGAGAATGGCCCGCCCCGCCGTACTGCAGATATCGATTACCTGTTCTATCAGTTCCCTTCTGTTTTGCGCTTTGGCCATGCCTGTCCCCTGTTGAATGCAGGCCGCATTATACGGTGCGAAATGAAACGGGCCAGGGTGACGCGATGGCGCTGCCGGACCTGGGCATGGCCGGCGGATAATCCGGCCCGCGTTCCTTCTCAGGCCGCAAACAGGTCCTCGATGGAGAGGTACCGCTCGCCGGTATCGTAGCTGAATACCAGGATCCGGCTGCCCGGGGGCAGTTCCCCCTCGAGCTTTTTCACCGCAGCCAGGCTGGCGCCGGAGGAGATACCCACAAAGATACCTTCCTGCAGCGCACACTGGCGGGCCATTTCAAAGCTGTCCTCTTCGCTGACCTGGACTGTGCCGTCCAGGGTGTCCGGGTTGAGAATCTCCGGCACAAAACCGGCACCGATACCCTGCAAACGGTGGGGCCCCTTTTCGCCACCGCTGATTACCGGAGATTTTTCCGGCTCCACGGCCAGGGTCTTTAAATTGGGAAACCGCTCCTTCAGCACTTCACTGCAACCGGTTATATGACCGCCGGTGCCCACACCGGTAATCAGGTAGTCGATGCCGTCGGGGAAATCGGCAAGGATTTCCCGCGCGGTGGTCTCGCGGTGCACCCGGGTATTGGCTGGATTCATAAACTGCTGCGGCATCCAGGCATCGGGGTGTTCACACAGCAGTTGTTCGGCCTTCTCTATGGCTGCGGGCATACCGCCTTCCTTCGGGGTCAGCACCAGCTCGGCCCCCAGTGCTTTCATGACCTTGCGCCTTTCCAGCGACATGGACTCGGGCATTACCAGGATCAGTCGATAGCCGCGTACCGCCGCCACCATGGCCAGCCCTATACCGGTGTTGCCGGAGGTGGGTTCAATGATCACCCCGGCGGGTTTGAGCGCGCCGCTGGCCTCGGCGTCCTCGATCATCGACAGCGCTATGCGGTCTTTGATGCTGGAGCCCGGATTGAAGCGCTCCACTTTCATCCACACCTCCAGGTCCGGGCGGAAAAGCCGGTTGATGCGGACGTGTGGCGTATTGCCGATGGTGTCGAGTATGTTGTCTGCTTTCATGGGCGATGCTCTCCGTTTGATGCGCACTGCGGCTGTGGCGACAGTGCCGGATTTTTTTGGGTACCGGCTGTGCGGTGTGCATTGAATCGCCGCAGCCTTTGGCGAATACTGGCGGAAGTGGCGCCAAGAAGCTAGGGCCAACTCAGTTAGTGTGAACAGGCCCTGGCAAGATCGACAATAAGCGAGGGAAAGCAACCATGAGTGCAGAGATCGTCACCGACCACAGCCAGTATCCCACCGCCCTGCGCGGGCGCCTGCTGCTGGTATTTATTGCGTCTGCCGCCAGCTATGTGCTGTTGGATGCGGTGGATATCCAGGGCCCCTGGATGCCGGCGGCCAAGGCGCTGCCTATCGCGGTGCTGGGCCTGCTGGCACTGGGCGAGCTGCGTGGACTCACCCGTTCCCTGACTCTGACCGCACTGGGCTTTTCGGCCCTGGGGGATGTGCTGTTGGCACTGGATTTCCCCAATCACTTTGTTTTCGGTCTCGGCGCCTTTCTGGTGGCGCAGTTGGTCTATGCCGCGAACTTTTTGCGCGGGGCGAATTTCCACAGCCGGCGCTTTGCCCTGCGGGCCCTGCCGATACTGGTAGTCACCCCCCTGCTGGCATGGCTGCTGCTGCCGGCCGCGGGTGAACTGGCAACGCCGGTTTTGGTCTATCTGAGTGCGATTGTGCTGATGTCCCTGGGGGCCGCAGCCCACCGCGGCAAGTCGGGCCTGCTGTTCGCCGGCGCCCTGACATTCATGGTGTCAGACACGCTGATCGCGGTGAACAGGTTTCTGTTGCCGCTGCCCCTGGCCGGAGTCGCGGTGATGCTCAGCTACTACAGTGCCCAGTGTATGCTGCTGTACGGCATAGTCCGGGCACGGGCATAATCGCATTTGGGTCCGTGGCCGGCGGGCAAAATGTGAAGAAGAGGTATCCATCCCCCATGTTGGATTGGCAACAGATCGATACGGTGCTGCTGGATATGGATGGCACCCTGCTGGACCTGCATTACGACAATCATTTCTGGCTCACTCACTTGCCGCGCCGCTATGCGGAAACCCACGGCGTCAGCCTGGCGCAGGCACAGGTGCAGCTTCTCGATGAGATAGAGGCGCGCCGCGGCACCCTGGAGTGGTACTGCCTCAGCTTCTGGTCCCGCAGGCTCAAGCTGGATATCGTCGGCATACTGCGCGAAATCGAGGATCGCATCGCTCTGCGCCCCCAGGCGCGTCCCTTTCTGCAGCGCCTGAACGCATTGGACAAGCGGCTAATGCTGGTGACCAATGCGCACCGCGACGGCCTGGAGCAGAAGCTGGAAATTACCGGCATCCACCGCTGGATGCACGACATCATTTCCTCACACGATCTGGGGCATGCCAAGGAGAGCCTGGAGTTCTGGAATGCCTTGCGCGAGCGTATTCACTTCGACCCGGACCGCACCCTGTTCGTGGACGATAACCAGGAAGTACTGGCGGCGGCGCGGGCCTACGGCATCGCCCACCTGCTCTGCATCCGGCAGCCGGACAGTCGCGGGCCGCTGCGGGACATCACGGAATTCCCGGCCATTCACCACTTCGATGAGATACTCGCGCTCTGATGGACAAGGTACGTATCGACAAGTGGCTGTGGGCGGCTCGCTTTTATAAGACCCGCAGTATCGCCAAACAGGCTATTGACGGCGGCAAAGTGCAGGCGGATGGTCAGCGGGTCAAGGCGAGCAGGGAGATAGTGCCGGGTGTGACCCTGATCCTGCGCCAGGGCTGGGATCAGGTGGAAGTGGAGGTGGTCGCGCTGTCGGATCAGCGCCGGGGGGCGGAGGTAGCCCGCACCCTGTACCGTGAAACAGAGGCCAGCGTGGCCCGGCGGGCACAGGCGCGGGCCGAGCGCCAGGCCAGCAACACCGGTATTCGCAGCGAAAAGCCCAATAAAAAGCAGCGCCGCCAGATCCACCGTTTCCAGCGCGAACAAGAGTGAAACGTTAATTTCTGCCGGAACCGGTGCTCCAACAGTGGCCGCACAGCGTAAAATTGCGTGTCAACTGCTAAACTGGGCCCAAGTTAACGAGTTCCGCACCCCATGATGAATAAGCTTTTTACCTTCCTTGCGCTCCTGATTCTGCTTGCGGGCCAGGGTGCGAGCGCCGATAGCCGCGAGCATGAGCGGCTCAAGCGCTCCATCATCAAGATCTACACCACTGCCGCTGCGCCCGACTACTTCAACCCCTGGGCACTGCTCAACGCCAAGCAGCTGTCCGGCTCCGGTGCGGTGATCAGCGGCCAGCGTATTCTCACCAATGCCCATGTGGTGGCCAACGGCAGCTTCATTCAGGTCCAGCGCCACGGTGACGCACAGAAATTCCGCGCCCGGGTACAGTTTGTCTCCCACGAGGCCGATCTTGCGCTGCTGAGTGTGGACGACGACAGCTTTTTTGACGATACGGATGCCCTGGAACTGGGGGAGCTGCCGGACCTGCAGGAAGAGGTAACCGTGTACGGTTACCCCATCGGCGGAAAGTCCCTGTCCATTACCCGCGGGGTGCTGTCCCGGGTTGAGCATCAATACTATGTACACGCCGAGAGTTACCTGATGGCCGGTCAGATCGATGCCGCCATCAACCCCGGTAACAGCGGGGGCCCGGTGATTTCCGCAGGCCGCATCGTGGGCGTGGCCATGCAGACCAACCAGGGCGCGGAAAACCTGGGTTATTTCGTCCCACCCGGTGTGATCGAGCATGTGTTGAAGGATGCCCGGGACAGTGTGCACCAGGGATTCCCGGAACTGGGTATCGTCACCCAGGGCCTGGAGAGCCCGGCAATGAAGCGCGCCTCCGGCCTCCGCGACGACCAGGAGGGCGCCCTGATCGTCAAGGTCTTCAGCGACGCCCCCGCCGCCGATGTGCTGCGCCCCGGCGATGTATTGCTGGAAGTGGACGGCTATGCCGTGGCCGCCGACCGCACTGTGGAGTGGCGTAAAAACCAGCGCACCAACTATCACTTCGTAGTGGACCGGCATCATGTGGGTGACAAGCTGCCACTGCGTTTCGCCCGCAAGGGCGAGGTCCGTACGGCCGAGATCACACTGGCCGCGCCGCCTCCGTCGCGTACCCTGGTGGTGAGCGAACAGTTCGACCGGCGCCCCCGCTATTACATTTATGGGGGGGTGGTATTCGTGCCGCTGAATATGAACCTGATCAAGCGCTGGGGCAAAAACTGGCATTCCAAGGCGCCGATTGAATACCTCTATGCGCGCAACCAGTGGAGCGAGCCGGATCGCCGGGAGCTGGTGGTGGCGCTCAAAGTTCTGCCGGCCGGAGTCAACCTGGGCTACCACGACTGGAAGAACTGGATTATTGATTCGGTGAATGGTCAGCAGGTAGCCGATTTCGCCGAGTTTGCACAGTTGATGGAAAGCAATAGCCAGCCCTTTGTCGAACTCCGCGATCAGGCCGGTTACCGTATGGTGCTGGATGCTGCGGCGGCAAGGGAGCAGCAGCCGATGATTCTGCAGACTTACCATATCCCCCACCGCCATTCCCAGGGATTGTTCAGTACGCTGGCCGAGCTGGATGAATAGCTAGGCTTTCACCGGCGTCGCCAGGGAGAAAATAACCAGATAAGCGTTACCGGGAGGAATCGTGAAACGACTTTACCGGGTCGGGCTGCTGGCCGCATTGATCTGGGCCGGCACAGCCGCTGCGGACCAGCTCTACCGCTGGGTGGATTCGGAGGGCAGGGTGCACTTCAGCGACCGCCCCCCAAAGAATGTCGACGCCGACAATATCGCCGGGCAGTTGCGCTCAATCAACAGTATCGACGCCACCGACACCCGGGGGACTTCGGCTTCCCGGCGCCAGGCGCAGCTGCAGCAGGAGTATGCGACGCGCCAGCAGACCCAGCGGCAGCAGGAACGGCACCGGCGGGCCAATGCCTGCCGCAAGGCCAGAGAGCGGCTGCGAATACTGCAGGGGAGGGTGGCCTTTATCGATGAAAAGGGTCGCGAAGTGGTGATCACGGAAAGGGAGCGCCAGCAGCAGGCGCAGCGGCTGCAGCGGGAGATTGCCCGGGTGTGCAGCTGACGCAATTTGCCGGCGGCGGCTACCATCACCCTATACTCCCGGCTAAAATCCCGCGGTTTTTGCCTGAGACATCTTATGTCGGATCAATTGGAACGTTTTATTTTTTCCAGACGCGACATCCGCGGCCAGATGGTTACCCTGACCCAAGCCTATCGGGATGTGCTGAGTAACAACCAGCTTCCCGCTCCGGTGGCCCAGTTGCTTGGCGAGTTCCTCGCCGCCGCCTGCCTCCTTTCCACCACGCTTAAATTCGAGGGGCTGCTGGCCCTACAGGCGCGGGGTGAAGGGGAGGTTCCGCTGATCATGGCCGAGTGCACCCACCACAGCGACCTGCGGGGTATCGCCCGCGTCGCCGAAGGGGCCACCATCCCGGAGGGGGCCAGCCTGCGCCAGCTGGTGGGCGACCGGGCAGTGCTGGCCATCACAGTGGAGCCGGAGCGCGGTGAACGCTACCAGGGCATAGTGCCGCTGGAAAAAGACAGCCTGGCGGAGTGTCTGGAGGATTACTTCACCCAGTCCGAGCAACTCGATACCCGCTTCTGGATAGCGTCCGGCCCCGAAGCTGTGGGCGGCATCATGCTGCAGGTGCTGCCCGGCAACAACGCCGCCAGCGAAGCGGAAAACCGGGATGCCTGGGAGACGGCCCAGCATCTGGCTTCGACCGTTACCGCGGAGGAGTTGCACAAACTGCCCCACAGCCAGTTGTTGCACCGGTTGTTCCACCAGCTGCACCCGGATCCGCTGGGCACCGCCAATATCCGCTTCAAGTGCAGTTGCTCGCGTCAGCGCAGTGCCCGCGCCCTGGTCGCCCTGGGGTCCGAAGAGGTGTATCAACTGTTGGAGCAGCAGAAGGGCGAGATTCGGGCCGACTGCCAGTTCTGCAACACCCGCTACCGGTTCGACCGGGAGCAGATCGAAGCCCTGTTCAACGCGCCCCCGCACACGCTGCATTGATTTCCCGCGTCCGTGCGCCGGCATGTGTCCGCGGCACCCCGGTCCCCATGGGCTGGGTGCTTTTCCCATAAAAATTCATCAAATCTATGTAGTAAAATTACGCCATTTGCAGGTCAAATAATTTAACGCAAAAATTTAACTGACAACGTTGTCATTGCTTAAAAAGTGGTCATTCTTGCTGTCCCGCCAATTTGAAGTTTGCAATAATGCGCCCCCGAATTTCGCCGGCTGCCCCCTGCAGCGGCTGTCACACTTTTTATTCCACTTAATCTATGGGTATTCGACGCATGGCACACATCGACGACGCGGCTCAGATCCTCAGGAATCTATCGTCGGCGCAACTGGCTGAGGAAGCGCTCAAGCGCGGTGAGGGCAAGCTGTCCGATACCGGCGCCCTGGTGACCGAGACAGGGGCGCGCACCGGCCGCTCCCCGGCGGATCGCTTTGTAGTGGAAGAGCCGTCCACCAGTGACAGCATTGACTGGGGTGGCGTTAACCGTGCCTTCCCGGAGGACAGGTTCGATCAGTTGTGGGATCGGGTGGAGGACTTTATCGCGGCCTCCGACCGCTTCGTGCAGCAGCTGCATGTGGGGCAGGACGAGGACCACTATCTGCCGCTGGTGGTCACCACCCAGACCGCCTGGCACAACCTGTTTGGGCGCAACATGTTCATCCGCGCCGACAAGTACAATCCCAAGGGCAAGGAAGAGTGGCATATCCTGCACGCGCCGCACTTTGTCTGTGACCCGGAGCGCGACGGCACCAACTCCGAGGGCTGCGTGATCATCAACTTTGGCGCCCGCAAGGTGCTGCTGGCGGGCATGCGCTACGCCGGTGAGATGAAGAAAGCCATGTTCTCGGTACAGAATTTCCTGCTGCCGGAAAAAGACGTGATGCCCATGCACTGCGCTGCCAACGTGGGCAGTGGCGGCGATGTCTGTCTGTTCTTCGGGTTGTCCGGCACCGGCAAGACCACCCTTTCGGCGGACCCCGAGCGCTATCTGATCGGCGACGACGAACACGGTTGGGCCAAGGGTGGCGTATTCAACATGGAGGGTGGCTGCTACGCCAAGACCATTAATCTCAGCCGCGACAACGAGCCGGTGATCTGGCACGCCATCCGCTTTGGTGCCATCGTCGAGAATGTGGTCACCGACGAATCGGGTATCCCCGATTACGCCGATACCAGCCTGACCGAAAATGGCCGCTGCTCCTATCCGCTGGAGCATGTGGCCATGCGCCAGATGGAAAACCGCGCCGGTGAACCGAAGAATGTCATCTTCCTCACCTGTGACGTTTCCGGCGTGTTGCCGCCGGTGTCCATCCTGTCCAAGGAAGCCGCCGCCTACCATTTCCTGTCCGGCTACACCGCCCGTGTCGGCTCCACCGAGCTGGGCGCCCAGGCGGGCGTGCACCCCACTTTCTCCACCTGTTTCGGTGCGCCCTTTATGCCCCGGGCCCCGCGGGAATACGCCGATCTGCTGATGAAGCGTATCGACGACTTCGGCTCCAGGGTCTACCTGGTGAACACCGGCTGGACCGGCGGTTCCGGTGACAAGGGCAAGCGCTTTCCGATACCGGTCACCCGCGCCGTGGTTGCCGCCATCCAGAGCGGAGCCCTGAACGGCGTCGCCACCGAGCGGCTGGAACGGCTCAACCTGGATATTCCGATGCAGGTACCGGGCGTGGACAAGGCTTATCTCAACCCGCGCGAGGCCTGGACCGACAAGGCGGCCTACGACGCAGAGGCGGAGAAACTGGCTAGACTGTTCGCCGACAATATCGAGAAATTCCAGGTCAGCGATGCCGTCAAGGCGGCGGGCCCCGCAGTCTGAGGCTGGGCCCTAGTCTATAGTGCATAAAGAGACGCCGCTGGCAATGGCGGCGCCGGGGGTGTGATCAATAGCGATTGAACGCCGTTATGTTCGCAAGCAGTCCTCCATCGCCCCGCGGCCAGCGGCCTCCGGGGCAGCGGATCAACCGGGTGGTAGTGGCCGTAATTGCCGCGGTCCTGCTGCTGCTAGTCACCGGCCTGTGGCTGTATCTGTATCTCGGTACCCTCGAAAAACCCTACTACGAACTGCAGGGTTACCGCGTTGCCACCCAGAGCAGCTTCGATCAGTTTTTGCGCAACAGGGACCACCGCGCCCAGTATCGGGAAATGGAACAGTTCCTGCGCCTCAACGGGGTGGCGGATGTCACCGAAGTGTCCAACCTGCTTCGCCAGGGCTCCGACTGGCTCGAAGTGGGGGAGCCGGCGTTCGCGTTTCCTCCGCGGGAACTGTGGCGCAACATCATCCCCACACTGGTGCTCATGCGGGATGAACTGGTACCGGTGGTGGGTCCTGTGGGTGTACTCTCCGCCTATCGTACCGATAGCTACAACCGCAAGGCCGGCGGCGCGCCGGCCAGTAAGCACCGCAACTTTTGCGGCCTGGACCTCGTACCCCGCTCCAACATCAGCCGCGCGGAACTGGCGGATGAACTGCGCAGCCTCCATGCGCGGCTGGGTCCCGGCAGCGATCTGGGGATAGGGCTCTATAGGGGTGTGCGCTTTCATATCGACACCTGTGGTTATCGGCGCTGGTAAGCGGGCCCGCTTTGTGGTTAAGCTGGGCCCCGGCGGCGAGACGTTGGGCTGTGTGTTATTAACCCGGCAACAAAGTAAATTGCCAGGTTAACAATGAGTATCGCCGGCTTTGTGTGCGGGTCATCGCTGTGCACCCGGCATTTATATAGTTGTGGCTCTGCTGCGGGGGCCGGCTGCAACAGAGAGAAACTGATTTTTTTGCATGCCGAAACGGGCGGCATTTCAAGGGGGCAATGTGAGCGAAAAACTAGAGCGCAATTCCTTTCTTCTGTCACTGATTCTGGTGACGGTGGCATTTGCCTTTCTGCTTAGACCTTTTTTTACCCCCATTTTCTGGGCCTGTGCCATAGCGGTGATTTTTTTTCCGGCGCACCGCCGCCTGCTCACGCGCATGCCCAACTGGCCCAATCTGACAGCCCTGCTCACCCTGTTGATGTGCATGATACTGGTGGTAATCCCCGTGCTTTTGGTCGCAACTTCGTTTGTGGACGAGGCGGTGAATTTTATCCAGCGGGTACAGAGTGGAGAAATCGATTTATCCAAGCCGGTGGAACAGGTGCGGTCGGCCTTTCCCGGAATCGGTGCCTTATTCGACCGATTTGGTATGGATCTGGACCAATTTAAACAGCGCCTGCTGGGCGGGCTGGTGGGTGCCGGTAGCTTCGTGGCGAAAAATGCCCTGGCGCTGGGCCAGAATACGGCCAACTTTTTCCTGATGCTGGGCCTGATGTTGTATTTGACCTTTTTCCTGTTGCGGGACGGTGAGCGGCTGGTTGATCTCCTGATTCGCGCCCTGCCGCTGGGCGACGAGCGCGAATACCTGTTGCTGGCAAAATTCGCCGAGGTTACCCGCGCAACCATCAAGGGTAACTTGGTGGTCGCAATTACCCAGGGTACATTGGGTGGGTTGATTTTCTGGGCGCTGGGACTGCCGGCTCCACTGTTGTGGGGTGTGATAATGACATTACTGTCACTACTGCCTGCGATTGGTGCTGCACTTATCTGGTTTCCCGCTGCAGTTTACCTCTATGCCGTTGGTGAAATCGTCAAGGCTTCGGTACTGATGCTGTTCGGTATGCTGGTCATCAGCCTGGTGGACAATCTGCTGCGCCCGATTCTGGTGGGGCGTGACACCAAATTGCCAGACTATATAGTGCTGTTTTCTACAATTGGCGGTTTGCTCATGTTCGGCATTAGTGGCTTTGCGATTGGCCCATTACTGGCAGCTCTCTTTATGGCTTTTTGGCAGATTTTCATGCGTGAGTTTATATCCCCATCCCATGAAACACCTAACCGCTAACACTGTATGAGCCCGAATGTCCGCGACTGGAAATTATTAGCTGTTGCGGGCTTTTTGCTTTACTTCAGCAGTGTCTGGGCGACGTATGAAAAGCACTGCCCAGAATAACCACTTCGATATACAGAGCTAGTATAAAATAATTGTTAGGATATATCCTAACAATTATTTTACCCCATCTATCATCCGAAATAATAATTGCCGTTAGTGGCAGATAAGAGAACCAGTAAAATTGTGTTTGTGCACCGGTTCACAAAAAGTCGCCGAATTAAAATTACAGAAAAGATCGAACAATATATATTGCACTGGCCCTTCGATGCCTATTCCGTTGATATAAGATTTTTCGTTATAACTTGAAGAAAGCAACTAGGGGTTGATTTACGTTTTTTTTGTAATAAGGAGTTTGTAATAAAATAATTAACAACAGAAGGATTTTATAATGAGATTTCCAACAAGAGGTAATTCTTCACTAAAAGGTCGGTTATTGGGGTTGTTGGTTTTACCGCTGGCTGCTTTGTCACTCAATCTTTCAGCCCTTGAGGCATCCGAGGATGGTCAGTTACTGCGTTGTGGCACCGACCACCCAACGGTGCAGGAAGCCGTGTTGCAGGAGAATTATTTTCAAAGCATGCGCAGTACCCTTCAGCAGGCTGTACCTGCGCCAGCACCAATCCTGCCAGTTGCGTCGGTCGTAAACGTCTATTTCCATGTTATCAGAAATAATGCGGGCAGTGGGAATGTAACCGATGCGGATATCGCCAACCAGATCAGTGTATTGAATGCCGCTTTCGTCGGCACGCCTTTCAGCTTCAATCTGGCAGGGATTACCAGAAGCAACAACAACAGCTGGTACACAGTGTCCCCCGGCAGCTCTGCGGAGTCCCAGATGAAATCGGCCCTGCGGGTCGGAGGGGCTGCGGATCTGAATGTCTATTCGGCCAATCCAGGTGGCGGTTTACTGGGCTGGGCCACTTTCCCCAGCAGCTATTCCTCCAACCCCGTCAATGATGGCGTTGTGATTTTGACGGAGTCCCGCCCGGGTGGTTCGGCGGCCCCCTACAACGAGGGCGACACTCTGGTGCATGAAGTTGGTCACTGGGTGGGCCTGTTCCACACCTTCCAGGGCGGCTGTAACGCCACCGGCGGCGATTTTGTCAGTGATACCCCGGCGGAAGCTTCTCCTGCATTCGGCTGCCCGGTAGGCCGTGATTCCTGCCCGGGTCTGGCCGGCTTGGATCCGATCCGCAACTATATGGACTATGTTGACGACTTCTGTATGTTTGAATTTACCGCAGGTCAGTCAACCCGCGCCCAGCAGCAGAGCAGTTTCTATCGGGGCTTGTAATGCTCCATTTCCGGGGACGAATCTCGGCCAACGGATATTGGCAGACTGGTATCATTCCGGTAACTCAATAAGTTGCCGGCTAAATAGAACCAATATCAACACTGTCCCTTGGTTGGTAGTAATTCGGCAGCCGTACAGGCTGCCGGATTAACGTCGCTGGGGGTGTTTGTTCGCGAAGCCAGCTGACCGGCAGCGGATGCCCCGGCTCAACAACGGAATATCGAATTCAACCCACGCACAGGATGTAAAAGGACTGTCGTATCCATCGCCGCTGGTAAAAAGGGTGAGATTGTAACTAAATAATAGTTGTCACTGCTTGTCACTTGATAGCCCGCTCAAGTCTTGGGCGGGCAACTATGTCGATCCACGGTACAGGTTTGAGAGAGAGGGAAAGAGCCTGCTGGTCGGAAGGCGTTAGGTGGTCTAAATGCGGTTACACCGACGTTGATAATCGAGGGGAAGGGCTGCGGATAATCCGGATAGTTTTGTAAATGGCAACTGTTGGCGGGCTTTACCAAAGCTTCCTGACGCACTCATCTGTTTATAGCGCACGGATTAGGTCCGGGAAATTGCCAGTACCTGGCCGAAAAGCGCTTGGCCTTCGCGGTCGGAAACTGGCAACCTGACAGAGGGAAATGAACACCTATTAAAATAACAGAGGCATTTTCCATGACTATTTCATTGGCAGTCCCTATAAAAGAAAAATATTGGTTTTTATTGTTTCTGGTTGTTGTACTCATCGCTATTTCAACGGCTGTCTTTGCTGCTGACTCAGCTGCAGAACCAACCTCTGCTTTACGCTGCGGAACTGAACATCCAACCTTTAGGGTGGCCGGTTTGCAGGAAAGCTATGTAAGGGATATGAGCGCGGCACTAAGTAGCTACAGTCCAGCCAGGGTGGGTACTGCAAATGTGAATATCTATTTCCATGTAATCACCGACAGCAACGGCAATGGCTCCCTTACATTTGCGGAGATTAGCAATCAAATAAGTGTATTGAATGACGCTTATCTGGGGACTTCATTTATCTTCAATCTGGCATCTATTACAACTACTGTAAATGACAGGTGGTACAGTGTGACACCCGGCAGTATCGCCGAATTTCAAATGAAATCGACCCTGAGGGTCGGTGGTGCCGCTGACCTGAATATTTATACCGGTGGCTTGGGGGGGGGATTGCTGGGTTGGGCTACTTTTCCCAGCAGCTATGGTTCCAACCCAATCAATGACGGTGTGGTGCTATTGACAGAATCCCTGCCGGGCGGCAGTGCGGTGCCATACAATGAAGGCGATACCCTGGTGCATGAAGTCGGTCATTGGTTGGGCCTGTTTCATACTTTTTCGGGAGGCTGTAGTGATCCCGGAGATTATGTCGACGATACTCCGGCACACACAACTCCGGCGTTTGGCTGTCCCGTGGGAATGGATTCGTGTCAGGGCCCAGGATTTGAAGGCTTGGATCCGGTTAACAATTATATGAATGTCGGTGACGATCAGTGTATGTTTCGTTTTACCCTGGGCCAGGCAATTCGAGCGCAGCAGCAGAGCGGTTTTTACCGCGGACTCTAAGGCTTGGTAACCGTATGAGAATGACATGGGGCGAGGGGAAAGAAGTCATTGTTAGTGAATTGCCTGCCAAAAAAATATCAATGGGGATTAATACAGCTCAGTAATATTCGGGCCATTAATCAAGCGCCTACTTACTTGGACTTAAAATGTATTTAAGACCCGCCTGGTTCCGGCTGCAGGAGAGCCATGGAAGGCTTTACAGTTATCTGCCAGATAGACGAGGAGTTATGAACTGGAATGGATATTAAATTAATTTAATTTTTTGCTCTACTTAGCTGACGTAAATTTATCATTTTGACGGCTGAGCTAACCAGAAATAACACAGTTGTGAACTGATTCACATTTTATTTCTGAAATTACATTGTGGCCGTGGGTGGTCACTATATATTGCCTCCAGCTCTGTAATTGTTTTTTGGTTAGCCACATTTTTGCTCGTAATGTCTTGCCAATAAACCAGGGCTGTGCAGTATAATCTAAAATTATATGGAAGTGACTTGGGGCTGGTACACACTGGATCCAATAATCGCGTAGTCATCCCTTAAAAAACTAGGTGTAACTGTAGGTTCCACCGTAAGCGGTCATGAATAATAGGGTGTTACGATTTGTGAATCTGATCCGAAACTATAAGAATATTTTTCCTGATTAATACGCACGATTATTTTATGTGCTAGATCTTATGGAAGTGGTTTCTTGCCCGGTAAGGAACCGTACATTTCTGTGCGGCTCACTCAGTGTGGATAGGCCCCGTTAAAAAATAACACATGAGGGACTTTCCAATGCAAATACTCACAAGTAAGACACTATGGTTTAAAAATTGTACCATGGCGCTGTTGCTTTCGCCCATCTTTGTTTTTTCTTCCGGGGCTTTCGCTGTCCCGGCATTTGATGACCACCTATCCTACTGCGGCACCGAACATCCGACCCAGCAAGAGGCTGCCCTGCAGGAAAGCTATCTTCGCACCATGCTGAGCCCGTTGGATAACTATGTGGAGCAAAATCGGGCTCTCGCCACAGTGAATGTGTATTTCCACGTGATCACTGATACTGCCGGCAATGGCTCGCTCACCTTGTTGGAAATTAATAACCAGATGAGCGTATTAAATTCAGCTTTTTCCGGTACGGGTTTCAGTTTTAATTTGGTTTCGGTAACTAATACAGCAAATAACAGCTGGTATACAGTGGCGCCGGGAACCCTAGCAGAATCCCAGATGAAATCCGCGCTTCGGGTAGGGGGTGCCGCCGATCTGAATATTTACACGGCAAATATTCTTACTGCCGGTCTGTTGGGTTGGGCTGCCTTCCCCAGCAGCTATGCCTCCAATCCCATCAACGACGGTGTAGTGCTATACACCGAAACCCTGCCAGGGGGAAACCTAGTGCCTTACAACCAGGGGGATATATTGGTTCATGAAGTGGGTCACTGGGTGGGGCTGTTCCACACCTTCCAGGGCGGCTGTAACGCTACTGGTGGGGACTTTGTCAGTGATACCCCGGCGGAGGCTACGCCGGCGCGGGATTGCCCGGTGGGCCGCGACTCCTGTCCGACTCTCCCTGGATTTGATCCGATTCACAACTATATGGACTATACCGATAACGCCTGTATGTTCGAGTTCACTCCGGGCCAGTCCACGCGTGCCCAGCAGCAGAGCAGCTTCTATCGCGGACTTTGATAAACCATAGTGTAAAGGGGGCACAAGTGCTTATGCCTCCTGTATGGGCTACCCCCATGGATGTGTAATCAGTAGTAGACCTCCCGGGCTTTAATGTTCGGGAGGGCCGAATTTACTCTCCTTGTCTGAGCAACGCACCCTGGGAGCTGTGTGATTATTTACGCACCGCTGCCAGATCCACAGCCAGCTTCGTATCTCTCTAACGTATTTCACAAGTATCCAATATGTTTGAGCCAACCCTTCACTTTGATGTGAGAGAAAGCCTTGTCAAATATCCGCGAGAAGTCTAAAGAAATGATAACGGGACTTCTCAAAAATTTGGCATTAAATGAGACTCTGCGCTCCTATAGAGCTTTCGCGATACCATTGGTTAAAAAATAGGCTAACATTTTCAGGCTAATTAAATTCCGATAACCGCTTGATCAACGACAATAGGCTCTCCATTACAAGATAAAACTCTTATGTTTACCTGCAATCAGTGGGAGGAGGATGTCCCATTATACTCTGTGACAACCAGAAAACGCTCATAGATATATCAGCTGCTAAGTGAAGACTTTCTTTGTCTTGGTAAAATTGTACTAATTACAAAATATATATTTGGCGAAAAGATAACCATAGAAACCAATGTCACGTAAAGATTATGTAGACTTAAGTGCCATGTAGGCATAACATTGCCTTCCGAAATTAAGGATTTCTAGTAGTTTAAAAGACCACCAGCTGCATTGGCGTGGTGGTAGATGAATAATTTCAGAAGAGTGGTGGGTTATCTTGCCCGTCTCGTATTGTTGGGGCGATGACTTTGGCTACAAGTAAAGTTTGGCTATTTTGATTGTCACTCCAATCAGTGCTGTGGCAGATTATTTTCGATTGCTTTTACGTTAGTGCCATTAGCGGAGCTTGCCCACATAGGAGTCGAAAGGAGGTGAATTTGGATAGAATTAATAGTGGTGTCATTACTCTCAAAATTAATATGGTAAGAAATTGCAATTGTTAGTATTAAGTAAGTATGAGATGAATAATCAAAAAAACCGTGAAAGTTATTGGGTTAAAAAATGCATTCTCGTCGGGTTAGGTTTCGTATTTCTGTTATCTGCTTGTACCAGTACAGAAAAACTAGTCAGCTCCGATTGGTATGAAATAAAATCGCAACATTTTCGTATAGTGACAAATGGTAATCCAAAAAAAGTACAGAAACTAGCAGAAGATCTCGAGCAGTTTCGGATTTTTTCTCAGAAATATATAGCATTTCAATCGGACCAGCAGTCATTAACAATATACGCCCTCGCAGATCAATTAAGTTTTGCGAGAGTTAATGGTAGCAAAAACGAGCGGAATGTTATAGGTAGCTTTAGAAATACTTCATATGGAAGTTTCGCTTTAGTGAATATTCGTGGGAATAGATATTTTCCTGATAATCCCGCTCGCAAGATTCTTTTTCACGAATATACTCACTTTCTTACTTATTCCCGCAGCTCTTATAATTATCCTTACTGGTATAGTGAAGGACTTGCCGAGAGTTTTTCCACAGTCCGATTTAACGGAAAAAATGTATTTGAGGTTGGAAGAATGCCGGTGGATCGCGCGATTAGTCTCAGCCAACTCAAACAACTCCCCCTCAAACGGCTTCTTGAGGCAACGCGAGGTTCCTTGGATGAGCAAGAGGCTGAAGCTCTCTATGCCTCTGGTTGGATGCTTACTCATTGGTTGCTATTTGATCCAGAACGAAAACTTGCCTTGGAACGATATCTCAAAGCGTATCAGACAGGTGCTGATTCGGTTACGGCACTCCCAAATGCCCTCGATATGACATTTGATGAATTGGAAGCACAATACCAACTTCTTTCCAAATCGGACTTCGTATATTTTAGTGGGCAAATAAGTGAAAGTAGGAATATTAGCTCCGCTTTGATAAAGCCGATGATGCGTGAAACTGCTATTGCTGAGATCGCTCACTTCATGGCTATTACAAGGCAGAAGCCGTCAGTTCTTCAAGATTTTTTTAAAAGTGCAAAACAGAAAGGGGTCGTCAGTCCACCTCTGCAGGCAGCGTTGGCGATCTCAGAATCACAGGCAGGTAATTTTTTCCTGGCAAAGGAGATCCTTAAGGAAGTAGAGAAGAAATACCGGCGGGAAAGTTGGTACCTTGAGGCGGATGCGAAAATTTCTCTAACTGAAGCACTCGCGAAAAATGGAGAGCTAGATGTTAACGAAATCGCTTCTCTTCGTGACCAATATGTTCATCTTGTTAATACTCAAGAACATATACCCGCTTACTGGCATGAATTGGCGATTACCATGCAACTACTAGGATATCCGCGAGAACAGTATCTGGAAATGCTTGAACAAGCCTATTGGCGTGCACCACGGGATATAAATATAGCCTGGTGGTTTGTCCGCGAGCTTTATGTCAGCCGTGATAAGAAATTATTTCCTTATGTTGCTCATCCACTATTGATGCAGATATACAATAAGAAGTCGCGGGCCTATCTGAAATCCATGATCAGGGAGATGGAACAGGAGCAAGAGTTGAATGTAACTTCTGAGTTGACCGCAGGAGGCTTGGGTGAGATGCTTGCAGAGTATCATCAATTATCTGGAAACAAGGCGTTAGCCCTGGCTATAGACTATAGCGGGGCCTATGCAGTAGGGTATGTTGGGAAAAGTTACAGTCAAGCTGAGGCAAAAAACTTTGCTCTCAAGGCTTGTGAAGAGCGGCGGGCAAACTATTCGGTGAGAGATGCCTGCACAATTTATGCAGAAGGTAATGATATCTTAGACTCCGCTGCAGCTATCATCACTCCCGTGATCAATTAACAACTGCTAAAAATAACGATTTGGGTTGAAGCTTTTCTCGGAGTAAAAACTTACCGCCGAAATGATTGATCTTATCCACGACTAAACTAGAACTTCTTGGAGCGAATGGCTGAATTCGGTAAAGTGAATTCAGCTTTTGTACTGGGCCTGGTGTATGCTTCGATGACATTTGTCTCTCAACATCCGTAGTATTGCTTTTATGATCCAATCTTGTTCATCGACTTATACCAAGGATAACAATCAGATATGCCTCTGGTCACTACCTTACCCCGCCATTAAGCGCTGTTGTATGCTTTCCAATAAAAAATTATAAGCCGCAGGCAATTGAATGGATAGTGTAAAGACCAAATACATCTACAGGTGTGGCAAATTACAGATTTCTACAGAAATCGAATCTCGAAATTGATTGACTGTAATAAAACACCACGGCATGGAAAATATAGAGGGAGCTGACGTCTACTTATACATCAAATTCAGCGTATGGCATTTGTTTCGTTTACAGTTCAGTATCTCCCATTGTTTTTTCAAAATATATCGAATAAGGTTTCTGGGCTGTCAGGAGGCTGTGTAGTGTCTACGGAAATGTCGTGGAATTCTTGACTTCTTATAAGCTTCCGCCACAGCAGCTGTTTGCGTTTCACTTTATAAATATCTTACAGTTTTTACCAAGGGAGAATAGGATGCTCACCAAAAATCTATATAAGAGTGTAACTAGTCTGGTTTTCATATTTTTTGCAACTCATGCATTTAGCCATGGCTATGTAGAAAGCCCGCCTTCACGGCAGCAGCATTGCGGCGTGGATATAAAGCCTGACAATCCATCCGGTACAAAATGTAATGAGCCTTTTGCCAACTATTTAACTATCGGAGGCCAAAACTCACACTGGTACAACTTTATGAGTGTTCTTGTCCATAATCAGGGGCGCAAAGTTGTAAAAACTACGAAACATGTCTGTGGCTTCGATAGTGAGACCTGGAATCCCATGCCCACGCCTGATCCTTTGCCTACGCCTTGGGATACGCCGGCTGATTGGCCGACCACATCTATAACCTCAGGACCGGAAACCTTTGTATGGGATATAACTTACGGACCCCACTTCTCTGATACAGAAGAATTCGTATTTTATATTACCAGGCCTGAATTTACCTTCGACGCGAATCGGGATCTTGATTGGAATGACTTTGAAGCAGTGCCTTTTTGTGATGAACAGATGGTTCCAGGAGACTTTAGCAGCAATCCCAATATCAGTGCGGATTTAATTGCTAACCACATCAGTGTGAATTGCAATATTCCCGTTCGCTCCGGTCGCCACGTTATATTCGCAGAGTGGGGTAGGAATGAATGGACTTTTGAGAGATTTTTTAGCTGTATAGATGTGACATTTGACTGAGATGTATTCTATAATAATAAACTGATTTGGAATGGTATGAAAATTTTAATTCCTTCCCCCACAAGGGTTAAGATGTTTCTCCTTGTGAAACGAGTAGCTGATTCCCATAGCTGGAGTCGGCTACTCAATAATTATCGTGACGCATTTAGTGGAGCCCCAAAACCCCTTCATCTAAATTGGGGCAGGCCACGGAAAAATGTGACCACCCGTTTCCCTATCGGATAGTCTTTAGATCAGCTCAGAACCGCCTCAGTGGTACACTGCTAAGGACGAGATTGATTGCGCCGAGTAAACGAGCGCAGAGTTCATTTGGTGGCACAGGTCAATTCTAGGACGTCGGTATCGAGACCAACTATTCCGTCCAAATATCTCAAATACAGAAAAAATCTTAAGTGGAAAAACCAGTTCACCCATAAAGATTTTTTCCTTTTAATCTGCTCCTAGGAATTTTCTACTCCCAGACCGTCAGAGAAGTTGTCCGGTAATTCAGTTGTGTACTGAACAATTCATTAGTAGGAAAATTTGGGATTGATATATTTTTCCAAATATGACCGGCCAGTTTTATTGGAATGGAAAAAGGATGTCAATATGTTTCATTATAGGTATATGTGCTAATTCAAATAAATATTTAGAAATTATTGCTAGATTTATTGAAGTATAAATTATCACCGTAAAAGTTGAGAATTCAGTTTGCTGCTTATTCATATAGGCGAATCAAAGTGGATTTGAAAACGGGAAATATTATGGAGAGTGGAAGTTGGGAGGCGCTTCCCAACTGAATAGAATTATGGCCAGGTTAGTGGAAGAGGAAGATATCATGCGTTATCTATTTTCTTTTGTACTGTTGCTTTCTGTTGCAGGTTTTACCTATGCGCAGGAGCGACTTACACAGCTTCCGTCTGATGCTACCACTGTTCAGATTCTTGGTAAGACCTACTATCAGACTGGTAGCAATTTCTATCGTTTTAATGAAGAAGGCCGGTATTTCTACCAAGTTCAGCCACCTACCGCAATTCGTAGATACGAGCAGCCGAGGGACATGTCTGTCCGCGGTATGTCACACAGTGAAATGGGATTGACGCGGAGCCAGGTAGAAGGTTGTCAGAACGCTGCTGCGGATAAGGCTAATGCCAACCCATCTATGGGTGGTAAAATATATATGCATGAATACAGGAAATGTATTGGTAACCTGCGTCAATAGGAATACCTAAAATATTGGATCTGCTAAATTGAGCGATCCAGTCCATAGTGCCAATTAGTTGGTCAAACTAATTGGCATTTTTTTGGCACGCTATTGATTTTATCGCAGATTCAGGCGACCAATGTGTTCAAGACTGGAAGAGAATCAACCGCCTGCTAGTAGCCCGTCATAATAAGCACTCCTGCTCCAGGCAGGGCTTTAGAGGAATCGACATTGGTGGGCTGAATCAACGCACTGATAGCTGTCCCACACTGGCCCCCGGCCAAGCCGTTGTTCAGTAAGACCTGTATAGGCCGTGAGCTTCTGTATTTTTCACCTGCTCCTGCATCAGAAAATAGTTGCAGCTCAATCAGGTAAGCACCTGTTGACGGGTTGCCGGTATGACCAATCCCGCTGAGTGAACAATCGCCATCGGCGGCTTCGACACAGAAATCCAGATGCGTATGAATGCTGCCATCCGGCGCAGCCTGGTCGATTGGTGATTCGATGGGGCCTTCGATACCGGCGTTGGACCAGATAGTTCCTTGTTCATAGAATGCCAATTCATCCGGGTCATTGCCCAATAGCACTTCAATTGGAATGGCACCGAAATACCTTACGCGCTCACCGTTGGCAGGGCTGCCCCATGCTTCGAGCTTTGGATCCCAGTATCGAAGCGCACCCAAAGCGCGAAACCAAAGGTTCTCGCCGGGTGTAAGGTCGCCGGCATTCACCACCCATCCAGGGTCATCCGTTTTGTGTGGTCCACCGGCAAAGTCACCAAAATCTGCCGGAACCACGATGTTGCCGGTATCCACACTGAGAGGAAAAGTGCCTGCGGAGTCGACCAGGATTTTAGCCCCCACAGCAGCCGGCGGGAGGATATCAATGAAAAGATCGAAGTGACCAAAGTTATTGCAGCTGCTGTACTGGGCTCTCGCTTCCAGGCTTGTGGCAATCAGCAATACCGCCGCTGTTAAATTTCGTAAATACCCGTAGCAACAAAGCATGTGTTTCATCGAGGCTCCCACCTTACCATTCCCACCGTATCCCCAACTCCAGGGAGCGGCCTGGCTCAGGGGCGAAATTTCGAATAAATGATGTGGCATTTTGGATGTCCTGGTCACCCAGATTGCGGCCTTTGAGAAATACACTGGCGTTGTCCAGCCATCCAGCTAATCTGTAGTGCAGACTTGCGTTCACTTCGAGATAACTGTCGGTTTTTGTCTCGAAGGCGCCGGGCTTGTTTTGCTCCGCCACGTAAGTAGCTGTGACATCTAGCAGCCATGACGTCGAGGACCACTCAGCGCCTGCGCCAAGTCGCCAGGGTGGCATTCTGGGAATGTCCCTATTGCCCGTGCCGTTGTCAACCGCACCTTGCAGACGTCCTTCCACGTAGTCTGCAAACCAGTTGATTTGCAGGGCCCCGGCGGCGATCGAAATCCCGGGCCAAAGCCATTCAAATTCGCCACCCTGTATCACGGTATCGCGCTGCCGGTATTCATAAACAGGCAGGCACTCGGCGAGCCTGACGCAGTTGACGCGAAAAAGTTGTTCGGCGAGGTCGAAAAAGATGCCGATATTATCCTGATAGATAAAGCCGTCCACTTCACTGCGGAACATCCTGAGGTTGGTATTGCCCAGCCTGTGTGACCAATTCCAGCCCAGTTCCACACTGTTAAACAGCTCTGCGTCTGGAATGACACCATCAGACCGCAGCAGTAGTCCGAGGTCGAAGCTGCGGGTCGCCAGGTGTGGCCCCAGTGACAGGAATTCGTGGGCATCCGGGACGCGCTGGTGCCTGCCCAGTGCTGCGGACCATTGATGATCCCCCGGCGCATAGGCAACTCCCAGTTGGAAATTACTGGTTTTATATTCAATGGGCTGGTGCATGAGTTGGTGATTATTTGGGCGAAGGGGAGCTGTCGGTTCCAGCTGCCGAATCTCCGTGGCATCGAGACGTCCACCCGCCTGGAAGCTCCAGGCCCCGCGCTGCCATTTTTCCACCAGGTAAATACCAAAACTGGTCACATCCGAAGGTGGCACAAAGCTTTCACTGCCTGTGGCGGCAAAGTAGCGGTCAATGGCCTGTAGGCCGATGACACCCTCCAGGTTTGCCGCAAGGCTGTGCACGAGACCCAGTTTTGCCTCGGTAACATCATTGACAAAATGGGTACCCGGCACCCCTCTCTCGGCTTCAAGATGCTGATAGTCTACAGTTGCTATCTGCAGCTCCAGTTGCTGCAAAGCGCTTTGCCGAAACCGGTATTCCGTCCTAAAGTCGTAACGCTGTTGCGCGAGGTCAATACGGATCAGCGGATCACCGTCTTCGTCACCGCCGTGGCTGTGGCCACTATCCCGGGGTTCTGTGTGACTGCCCGGTGGTATCCCGTAGTTGTAGTCCATATTGCGGGCTGAGACGCCGATATACCACTGTTCCTCTGTCAAAGCCGCACCGATAGAATAGCCCTGCGCCTCAGCATCGCTGTTGGCAATATAGCCACAGGTATTGGACTGACTCGCGTCAAAACCAAACTGACGGTTGACCCCTGCCACATCAATGGCACAGCCGGGGATTTCCACATGGCCGTGACTTCGGTCGTAGGCATCAATATGAAACCCGAAGCGCTCATTTTCGGTATTGAGCTTTGTTACGGTTGTCATTTGGGCATGATCGTTTATTAATTCGTTTCTCCACTCGATAACCCCGGAATGGGGTTGTTCTTTTTTTGTGGAGGGGATTCTCTGTGTATCGACGTGCACAACGCCGCCCACTGCGGCATTGCCAAATTCTATGGTGGAGGCACCTTGAAGCACCTCTATGCGTTCTGCCAGTACTGGCTCTATGGCCACAGCGTGATCGGGACTGAGTGATGAGGCGTCCCAACTTCCAATGCTATCTTCTATGATTCTGACACGTACTCCGGACAAACCACGCAATACTGGTAAACCAACGCTGGGTCCAAAAGTAGCGTTGTGAACCCCCGCCTGGCCCGCCAGTGTCTCCCCAAGGGTATTGCCGATTTCGAGGCGAAGCTTATCGCCAGTCAAGCTGGCGCCAGACTGGCCGGTGCGAAACTGGTCATGCTTCCCCTCCTCTTTCTCGCCAGAAACAACGATCTCCTCGATCCCCTCGTGTCCTTTGTCCCTGGAATCCTCTGCCAGCCCGGACTGGGGGATAGCCAGGACGAAGAACCAACCTGCTAGCTGCATAAGTCGCGTTGGCATCCCTACCTCATATTTTTAGTTGTGTGAATTGTTAAAAGGGCCCGCAGAGCGGGCCAAGCGCGTGTCAAACACGGAGGGAAACAGAGGGATGGTTATTTAGAGCCGCGTCCAGGCCCACCAAGTCCCCGGATATCATTATCAAAACGCTAGGGCAAAGCGGTGATACTCGCTTCAAAGGCCGCCTCGCTCAAACCAAAATTGATGGCAATGTAGTAGCTCTCAGATGCAACGTAGATTTGGCTGCTGCCCGTGCTGTCAAAGCCCAGTAGTTGCATTTCGATCAGGTAAGCACCAACCGCTGCATCTGGATTGATCTCATAATCGATATGCGAATGGAAACCACCCATGGAATCCGCAGCACCAATAAAACTGGAGCTGCCAGCAAATGTGCCTGCGGAACTGAAGGTGGACTGCGCGCCAAGGGCGTCTGTCAAAGTCACCTGATCAAGTGTCATCGCCGTCCAGGCAGTGCCGTCCCAGAACTGCAAGGTGCCGACGCCGGAGAAGCCGATGATGTCACCAGGGGTCAATACGCCACTAACTTCGTGGGAAACGTAGCCCGGATCGTCTGTGGCATAGGGCCCCTGGTTGAAATCGCCGAAATCCGCTTCAAACACCAATTTCTGTGTGTTTCCGCTAAGGGCACCCGCTCTATGCATATGGCCGTCAGCCTCGATAACAATCTGGCCTGCGACAATGTCAAACGTAACATCGCTGTGTTGCGCGTGGGACTGAACTGCGAGGGCGCCCAGCGCAACCGCGACAATCCATTTCAAAATGGTCTGCATGAAAGATCTCCTTATCTGTTATTGATGAGTTATTCGATAATTTATGAATTATTTCAGCAAAAAAAGCGTATTGCCGTAAACGATTACCCGGACAACACTGGCCAGATACAATCTGGGGCTAGGCTGGCAGGTTTGTCCAAGTGCCAAAGCTGTTATACTATATCATAGCATTTAGCGGATGCCATCCTTGTTGAGTTACATTTAATTGAAAATGTAAACACCGGCATCTAATTGACTTGCGAAGAATTTCGGCAGGGATCACAGCCAGGTAGAGTCTTAGGGTCTGTTGACGCTGACTGAGTTGGCACTGTTGTCACAGAAAAGGTGCCAATCGAGGCACGAGCAACAAAGAGTGACGCATTTCTCATTACCCAGAGGCAGGAGGTGGCTCTCTTATATTGCCCGGGTTCGCCACTCGGGTATCTACAGGAGTGCTGACTGATAGATGCAGCAGAAGCCAGTGTAGGTGATGCAATTACGGGTGCAGCAATACAGGTTGTCCGGCCGCGTCGAAATAGATGGGCCTGCTTTGGCGGCTAAGCTAACGGACCTAACAGGTTGTTGAAAAAGGCATCCTGCCTGTTTCAAAACACGAAAAGCGAAAAATGTGATTTTCACTTTTCTCCCAAAATCAACGACTTAGGCGTCGTCGATTTTGCCGGAACATCCATATTCCGGTACCAGGCGTCGAAATTCTGCGAATTTCAACAGCCTGCTAAGTCATGCCATAGGGCTGTGACCAGGTAAACCTCTGTAAATGCTGTTTTGCCTTGAATGATGACCAGTCACATTTTACAACTTTTAATTTGAGCACTGACAAAATGCCCCTTGCCACTGAAAAATCCAAAAAATTCTCGTTCGACCTGCCGATTGCAGCATTTACAGCTATATGGATTACTGCCTGCAGCGGATCCGGGTCCGGTGGGGAAGTCTCCGTTGTGACCTCAGATGACCCGCCAACACCACCACCGCCCCCAAGCACAAAAACCTACGAAGTGGAAAGCAGCCAGGAACTGCAGGATGCGCTGGATGCGGTGCAGGCGGGCGATACAATCCTTATCAAAGGCGGCCACCAATATACAAGCAATTACCGCTTCCCCGGTGAAACCATACGGGGATTCACACTGGCCAACAGTGGAACAGCAGAGGCCCCGATCCGTATCACTGGTGATACAAGTGACGACGCCCCTAAGCCGGTCATTGACCAGGGTATAGAGACCAAGGATGAAGACACCATCGTTGGCATCTACCTTTTGTGTGCCAGTCATATTGTGATTGAAAATATTGAAGTCAGGAATACACATTCGGCCGGTATATCTTCCTCGCTGGGCGACTGTGAATCCCGGGGCATCAAGGTCAGCGATACCTATATCCATCATGTATATGGCTATAGAAATGTCGGCGGCATAAGACTGTCGCGCACCAGCCAGGTGGATATCAGCAACAATACTATTCACGATATTTATCAGAGTGATAGGGAAGGCAGCTATCCCATCATCACGGCAGATAGCGGTGAAATCACGGAGATCGCCATCAGCCAAAACCATTTTTACAATTCCGATACTGGTGTTCGACTCCAGGTACAAAATGACAAATATTTATCGGACGTCAGTATTCTGGGCAATCAATTTGAGTTGCTCGACAAGGCTATTGTAGCAACAAGCAATTCACTGGATGGCAGCGCCCCCGCAGACAGCAAGCTGGGCGAATTGCAAATCCGGGATAATTTATTCCTTGAGGCAGCCAGCGCTATTGATTTGGATATGGGAAATGTGAGCGAGCAGTCAGCAGGTCTCGATATCGTCAACAATACTTTTTATGATATCGAACGTGTTGCAATAAACCTCTCCGGTATTGTCGGGATCGACATCTACAATAATATTTTTAGCCAAATCGAAAGAGACCTGCTGATTACCCGTCCTTCCAGACAGCTTGACGTTTCAACCGCCATAAGTGAGATGGATTACAACCTCTTCTGGCACACAGACTACAGTGCAGCAACAGGCCCCGAGTGGCTGCTGGACCTTGGGGGCACCAACCCCCAGAGTTTCAGCAGCTTTGGAGACTGGAAGAGTGCCTTCACTGACACGCTTCACGCACACTTGCGAGCTGACCCGGACCAGTTTTCTGAGTTTGATGATCCGCGCTTTTTCGATCCGGAAAATCGGGATTTCACGCCGCAGAGCATGTTTGCCAAAACCGGCGGGCGCCATGGAGAGGCATTGGGGGCATTCACAGGCGAAAGTAAACCGGGGCCGGCTAACGAAAACCAATAACCACTGGATTGTGCTCCTGGGAATAGCTTTTATCACTGGCAGGCTGTTGAAATTTGAAGAATTTCGGCGCCTCCCCCAGCCTGCCAGTGCTATTCCCAATCATGGTTTGCCAGAAGTGCACTAAATCCCATAAAAGCCACGCTCGCAGCGGCTGGTATGCCGAGCGATGTTGGTCGATACCATCAGACCGCATTCTCCGGCAAGGGCGCCGGCGCGCGACTGCGATAGCGGAATTCTGTTGGTGTCATTCCCACCCGGTTTTTGAACAGGGTGTTGAATGTCCCCTTGGTGTTAAACCCAACAGCGAGCATTATTTCCAGAATTGTCTGCTCTTCACGGGTGGGGTCTGCCAGGCGGGCTTTGGCTTCTTCTATGCGGTACTGATTGACGAACTCGAAAAAATTGCAGCCAAAGTGGCGGTTGATGATGGTGGATACCGTGCGTTTGGCGGTGCCCAGATGTTGGGCGAGGTCGGCCAGCGTCAGGGTTGGGTTCAGGAACAGATGCTCCCGGGTCATACTCCGTTCCACTTTTTCCACCAGCTCCGGATCTATCGGTGGTTTACCCGGGTTGGCACTTTTCTGTACGCCGCCACGTTTTTTTTCCAGTGGGCCTGGACCGGATTCCTCTTCGGGTTCCAGTCCGTCAAATACTGACGCGCCATGCAGGCTCATGAAAATCAGTGCGCTAACCAGTATCAACACGGTGTAATTACTGGCGAGCCCCATGACCCGGTAATTGAGAAGCGTATCCAGATGGGCGGAAGATATGATTGCGATATTAACCAGCACCGCCCAGCTGCGAATTACCAGGAAGCCGGCCACTAGAATCCACAGCCAGCGGAGATCCATCATCTCGATAGTGGAGTAGGAATCGCGGATTCTCGTATGATAACGCCTGAGTTCCACCAGGCAGGCGATACCAAATACCCAGCGCAATAGCTCCCGCAAGGTACCGATGCCGTGGGTCAGCAGCGATTCGGCAAACAGGTCGTAGTCCTGCAACATTTCTCCCTTTGCCAGGGAATCAAAGCGGAAGTAAACGAAGTATTGGTAAATGACATAGCCAAGCAGTGGCAACAGGTATACCAGTTCGCGGTGTTTCGGCAGGTAGTCTTTATAGACCAGCGAGCGGGTGTACCAGAGCAGCAGTGGCCCTTCCAGCCAGTAGGCGAAACCGAATATATAGAAGAGATTGGGCGAGACCTGGATAGCCCACGCGCGAAAGCCCGCACCAAAACTGATAAGGATATCCAGGGGAATGGCGGCCTGGCTCAACAGAAACAGTGCGAGCAGGGCATTGCTGATACGCCGCTCGCCCCTGACCACCAGTAGGAAGAATGCAAACAGTGTGCACTGAAAGGCTGTCATGATGAGAACGACATCATGTAAGTTAAATAGCAAAAGGTCCATCGCCCAGTCCCCTGAAGGTTATTTTTATTTTCTGTTGAGGTTGGATTGGCCACTCCACTGAGGCAGGATTTTATCCTGCCGGGCGAAAAAATTGGAACAAAAGGCCTACTTGAAAATTTTGGCATTTTTTTCATTGTCTGGTGCCATCGAGAGAAGTATTCGGCGAAGCCGAAGCAAGGTGCGTCCTCGAAAAACCGGAAAATGCTTCGGTAAACTGCTTTAAGCAGCGGATATATCAATCGCGCGATTACACAGTCTCTTGCTGCCAATTCAGTTGGTGTCCGGTTGAATTGGCGGAGAGGCGGGTATGGGCTGGCCCGTTCACGGACACAAACCTATGAATGGGTACACAATTTCCGGAAGTCCAGGATGCAACCGGCGACGCTACCGGAAATATAACGATAAAATAAATTATGGAATAGGCGGGATAACCGGCAGGGAGATCTGCGGGAAAAGCCGGGAAAAATCAGACAAAGAGGCGGGCCCAGAGGGCCCGCTGTTTCGTTCAAACTCAGTTAGCGGTACAGCCAGGTGGCACGAAGCTGCCGTCGTGACCGCCCTGGAATCCAAAGCTGGCGCTCTGCCCGGTTTGCAGGTTGCCGTTCCACTCCAGGTTGGAGACAGTCACGGTCTGACCGCTGGCAGCTACGGAAAACACGCCGTTCCAGCCATTGGTAAAGGTCACAGGTCCGCTGAACTGCAGCGTTACCGTCCACCCGCTCACGGCGCTGCCCTGGTTGGTTACGTTGACATTGTTCAGTACAAAACCGTCGCTCCACACATCTACCACATCGAGCGCACAGACAATGCCGCTGGGCGCGGGTGTCTCCACTGCGATGGTGACGCTGTCGCTGGCTGCCAGTGGCTGACCGTTGCTGTCCCGGGCCTCTACGTCCACGGTGTAGCTGCCGTCGACGACAGGCGCGGTGAGCGCCACGCTGTCGCCACCGGTGGCCGTTACCGAATTGCCATCCAGCGTTACCTCTACGCCGTGGGCATTTTCAAGGGTGTATTCGAGCGTGAAACTGGCACCCGGTGCGAAACTACTGCCCTCGGCGGGTGCGGTGATTGCCACACTCGGCGTTGCGACCGGCTCTTCCACCACCTCGATAGTGACAGTGTCACTGGCGGGAAGCTCCTGGTTGGCATCGTCCAGCGCGATCAGGCTGATCTCGTGTGCACCCAGCTGGTCCGGCGCGGTGACTGTCACACTGCCATCCCTGTCGCCGACCTGGAAGACACCATCCAGATAGGCGTTAACGCCGGTGGCGTTGCGCAGGGAATAACTCAGGGGGATCGGGTAACCGGCCACAAACTCGGCGCCGTCAACCGGGCTACTGATCTGCACGGTGGGCTCAGTGGAACCATAGAATTCGCCCAGGTGTGTTCCCACACTGCTGTTACCCAGGTGCACCCGGTGGTCGAGCCCGACAAATTTACCGCTGCCGTCGCTCCACAGCGCGGGTTTTAACAGTGCGTACTTGGCGGCGTCCCAGGTGGTCCAGTCGTTGAGCCAGAGTCCGCCGGTATCACCGGAGTTGGGGTTGAGGCACCAGAAGGTGTGGTGCAGCTGGTGCTCGACAATCAGGTCGCGGGCATAGCCCATCCACTTTTCGTTTTCCGCGCCGTCGAGCAGGCCGCCCCACTCGCCCAGCAACAGCGGCGAGATTCCCTGTTCGTACAGGTAAAACCAGTTATCGCGCCAGGCGTCCTCCATCAGCGATTGATAGGTAAAGTCCGGCTCGAACCAAGGCTGCCGGAAAACCGACGGGCCGTAGATATGCGGGGAGTACACCAGCTGGTCCTGGTTGGCTCCCAGGTCAATAGGATGGTCCGCCACACCGCGCAGGTTCCCGCCCCACCAGTAGTTGTGATAACTGTTTCCGTCGCCCCCGCCCCAGCTGACACCGTCGATGGGGTAGGACTCGATGCCCTCACACAACACCAGCAAATTGGGGTTGATGGCTAGCACCCGTTTGGACGCGGTTTCGCAGGCGTGCTTCCAGTTGTTGACGTCGGTGGAACTGTCCCACTTGGCGTAGGGGTTGTCGGCCCAGGGCTTGCCGTGGGGCTCGTTCTCGATATCAAACGCAATCACAGTGTCGTCGTCCTTGTAACGCTCCGCCAGCCACTCCCAGGTGCGGTAAAAAATCTCGCTGTCGAGGCTGCCTTTGTACCACATGGGGTAAATGTGGGCGGAGTTGTCCGCTTCGGCGCTGTGCGCGTCGATCATCAGCTTGACGCCGTACTGCTTCGCCAGGCGAATGGTCTCGTCGAAAATCTGCAGCCCGTTCATGCCTGCCAGTTCGGGGTTGGCGTGGGTATTGATCGCCGGTATTGCAGCCATGCCGTTTTGCCACTCCCAGATCAATTCGGTGGAAATGGGCACGCGCAGAATATTGATACCGTGTTCGGCCAAATCGCGCATACGGTCGGCCAGGTTGGCGGACCACAGCCCGTGAAAAACCTGCTCGGTGGTATTGAACCCGAACCAGTTGGCGCCGGTGAGCCACACTGGATTGCCCAGCCTATCGACAATCCGGTTGCCCTCCACATGCAGCCAGTCGTCGTCCGGCAGTGCGTCATTGGCCTGCACTGCTGTTAAACAGGTGGCCGCGACCATCAGCCCCGCCGCAAAGTAGGGTAAAAGCTTGGAATTCAGTTTCATGCTATTCACTCCTGAGAAGTGCGGGCGGCGACCGCCGCCCGCGGGTGAATGGAAAAGTGGAATCAGGCAGATTTAAAACGCCCGCGCGCTTCAGTTGACCGTGCAGGTGGGCGGCGCAAAGTTGCCGTTGTGACCACCCTGGAAACCGAAGCTGGCGCTGGCGCCGGGCTGCAGGTTGCCGTTGTAGTCGACATTGGATACCGTCATGCTGAGGCCATCCGAGGACAGGGTGAACACGCCACTCCAGCCGTTGACCAGGCTGATCGGCTGGTTGAAGCCAAGTGTTACCTGCCAGCTTTCCAGCGGGGTGTCCCCCTTGTTGGTCACCGAGATATTGTTGAGTACAAAGCCGGTGTCCCATACATCCGTAGTGCCCAGTGCGCAGTCCGCACCGCCGGGTAGCTGCTCCAACACCTCCACGGTGACGCTGTCACTCGCCGCCAGCTCTTCGCCATCCTGGGTGGCGATCACTTCAATCCGGTAGATACCTTCCGCTGCCGGAGCCGGGACCACGACGCTATCGCTGTCGCTGCCCACCAGCGCGCCGTCCAGGTAGACGTTGGCACCGTTGGCAAACTGCGTTGTGTAGGACACCACAATGTCCTGCCCCAGCAATAGCTGCTCACCGTCACCGGGGTGATTGATCTGCACGGCCGGCACCAGCGGCGCTTCGACGGTAATGGAAACTGTGGCCGGTGAAGAGACCGCAGCCTGGTCATCGGTGGTAGTGAAGGTAAAGCTGTCGTTACCGGAGAAGCCGTTGTCAGGGGTATAGTTTCTCGCCGTGCCACTGCCATTCAGGGAGCCATGGGACGGACCGCTGACCACAGTAAAGTCAACCAGGCTGCCGTCACTGTCGCTGCCGCTCAGAGTGATATTGAGCATGGTCTCAAAGGGTGTGGAAAGGGACTGGGGATTGGCCACCGGTGCGCAGTTGATACCCGTATCGCCACCGCAACCACCGCCGGGCTCCTGTCCCCAAACCAGTTCGCCATCGTCGTACAGGGCGATCAGCTCTGCCGGCTCGCGGCTGTGGCCGTAATTATCCCAGGAGGGGTCGTTGGTCGGGTCCCAGGGCACGCCCTCGGAAACCGCCACGCGGAACTGGGATTCCTTTTTCGACACAGACTGGCCGCCGGGATAAATATCCACGCCCGCAAACGACACTTCCACATAGTAAATATTGTCGGCGGGGTCGCCCCAGGGATGCGGACCTGTGTAACCGGAGCCCTGGTTGTAGGCAGAGGACAGCTGTAAATCCTCCGGGCCGTAACCGGCGTCGACCAGTTCACTCAGGTCCACCCAGTAGCGCAGGCTCAGGTTGTCGGTGCTGCGCGCCGGCCAGGCGGTGCGGTTGTGCACCAGGGCGCTGATCTCGGTATAACGGTTGCCGCTGGAATTGAGTTTTGCCTCCACAAACAATTCCAGGTCGCGCTGTTCCGGCGCGGGAAACTGCGCTTCCGGAATTGGCGATCCGCCAAAGTCGAGCCACAGCCGCGCCAGGGTTGAGGTAAACCCGGCGTTATAGTCGGTGGCCACCTCGTTGAGGATGAAATCACCGCGGTCGTTCTGGAAACCGTCACTGCTATCGGGCCCGCCTACCAATGCGCCTATTAAGATGTGGCGGTTGGCGACCGGGTCGCTGAGGCTGTTATTCCAGGAACCGTGCGCGGTACGGTGGTGGGGAGAGGTGGGGAAGACGCTGCCGTAACCAATCTGGTAGCTCATATTCATCGGGTTGTCGCCGAGAATGTATTCCATTTGGCTCACGGCAAAATCGTAATAGATCTGCGCCCTGCTGTTATCCGGGTCCACTTGCTTGAGGTAGTCGGAATAGACCAGCGCCAGGAATGCGGTGTTGGACGTGTAGCGGGCCGCGCCCCACTGATCCAGGTGCGCCAGGCCGCCGGGGGTGTAGCGCACACGCCTGCCCTGGTAGCCGGTGGTCCAGTAATCCAGCCAGCGTTCCGCATCGGCGCGGTATTCGGCACTGTCGGTGAGCAGCGACATCAAGACATAACTCCCGTAGCCCTTGTCGTCCCAGGCGTGGGTCCAGCCATAGGCCTTGACGGTTTCCCCCTGCTCCGTGCCCAGGTTGTCGTAGTAGGCTGTGGCCTTGTCTAGGTAGGCCTGGTCGCCGGTGGCTCGGTAGAGCCAGGCGGCACCCCATACCAGCTCATCGTTGTAGCCGCTCCACGAGCGGTAAAAAGCAGCCGCGTCGGTAATGCAGTCACTGTAAACACCGCGGTAATTATCGGCGAAGTTGTACAGCTGCACGGCGTGGTCCAGCAGGCTGGATGCGTAACCTGGGTCGCTGGACTCGAATACCATCGACACCGCCGCCAGTGCTGCGGCCGCCTCGCCGGCCAGCTCGGAACCGGGGCAGCTGGCATCGACCTTGTACGACGGCCGCGCCATCGGCATAACTTCGGCGGAACCCCACCAGGCGTGGTCCACAGATCCGCTGCCCACCTGCCCCCAGAATTCATTGGGGGCGGTGTGCGCCTTGACCATGTAATCCGCCACAAAGCGCAAATTGTTTTGCAGGTGCTGCAGCTGTCCGGTTTGCACATAGGCGTCGCGGTTTTCTATCGCGCCCCAGGCCAGCAGCGTGGTTGACGCGGCCATAGGGAAACCGAATTTCACATGGTCGCCGGCATCGTACCAGCCGCCGAGCAGATCGACATTGTTGTCGGCTCCGTCGGTCATGCCGGAATCGCCGCGCCACTCGTTGCGGTTCCAGGCAGGGATAGGCCCGGACTGTTGTGCCTCGTAAAAGTAAATCGACTTTTGCAGCGCTTCGCCATAATTGACTGCCAGTGCATCGCCCGCCAGCATTACCCCGCTGACACACACCGCACACAGCGCGCTCGCTCTCTTGATCGGCGTCATAATGTCCTCTCAGGTGTTATTGCAATGGGAACTATCGTGTTACATCCGGAGCCACCCTAGCCAGGGGGGTGGGCAACCGGCGTCAAGCTTTGGTGCTTTTGCGATAAAAATGCGACGAGACGGAAGTCAGACCAGGTACAACTTTGTGCACTGCGAAAGGTTGAACCCGGTTGCGCGCTTTTGACTATGAAACTACGAGCAACTATGCGGCAATGCCTGGGCACCGCTGCTATCAAAAATATTACCCGCGATAAAACAGATGGAGGGATTGATTGGGCGAATAAGCGCTTGGGTGCCAGGAGAACAGCATCGCGTTAAAAGAAGAAAAAAGCGAAGGCAGAGAAGACAATAAATCACGGCTTTTGCCCCATAGGGCAATTGCGAAATACAGCAAACCCTCCCTGGTGAAAAAATCCATTTTTCAAGTTTCTTCAATGCTCGATGCTTTTTCTTTTTGGATGCGCAGATAGACTTCTTCGCGGTGGACGGGCAGGGACTTGGGGGCATTCACACCCATCTTTACCTGGTTGCGCGTAATACCCAATACCGTCACTGAAACATTTGTCCCGATTCTGAGATTCTCGCCAATCCGGCGGGTTAAAATCAACATAGACCTTTCCTTGTGGGCTGCAAACCATGGGGTGAGCTTCCGCGGTGGGAGAGCTGGGAAATTAAGGTTAGGGGGAGCTGCGGGGAACTGTGGGGCGGTGCACGGGAACGGTAGGCAATAAAGCAGAAAAGGCGGACGCAACGCTCCCAGAGCCTGGGAAATCGCTCCAAACCACTACGTTTGTACCGGTTTATTGAAGACGAGCGGACATCTAGCGTATTATCCATATAGCCATTTTGATAGTGCTGTTATCAATTTGGTTAGCTGGCCCCTGGTGTTGCTGCACCTTGGGTCAGCGCCTTTTACTTACGCTTAGGGCACCTTATCGTTCTCCCGTTGAAGGAATGGCTCTTTGAGAAAATGCCCGGGCTGGAAAACACCTGGGCTTTTTGGACCTCTTGGGCGGTTGGCTCGAAAAAACCGGCACAATCACGGCCCAAGTACCGATAAATACTGGCCAATCTTACGCCGCTTGGTCACTAAAGAAAACGGAATGCAACTCGATAAGAGCATTTTGGCGCCAATATTTCTATGTAGGTATGCATAGAAAAAGTGCGAGTACCCATTTAAACGGGCAGGTTCCCTTGGCCCGCTTCGCCACCATTCCTGATGGAATCCAACCGCCAACAATTAGGAAGGCCCGGAGCTTGATGACGAGGATTTCGCAAGAGTGCATTCGGCTTGGCCGCCGACTGCTCCTAAACAGCAGCGGATTGTTAGCCGGCATTGGGGGTTGTGCCAAACCCCTTGTAGATCTTGTTGATAAACAGGTCTTTTTGCTTTAACCCCACCAAAAATCTTGCGGTAGTGACAGCAAAGGGGAGCTGTACCACCCCCTGCCTTTGGCCCACGGGAATCAGCGCCATCAGCGGATTGCGCTTGTAGGCTTTTACGGCCTTGCCTTGGAGCTTGCTGGCGATCATCCCTGCCAGGTATTTACCCTGCTCTACGGCAAGATAGCCCAGCCTGGCCTCGCCGACCTCGGCAATATCACCCAGTGCATATAGATTACTGGTGCCTTCAACCTGTAGCTGTTTGTCTATTTTTACAAAGCCTTTTGCAGTCAGGATATGGGCAAGTTCCCCTTTAAGGAACTCATTATTGGGTAATACGCCGGTTGCTTCATACACCAGGTCGGCATCACTGATGTCACCGGTATTCTGGTCAAGGTACCGGTCATTCTGCTTCTGGTAACGGCGATTGAATTCTATCTCTACCCCCAGGCTTTCCAGTTGCTGTTGTGCCCTGGCTTGTGCCTTTTGTTTGAAGCCATTCAACAACACATCGCTGTTGTGCGCCAGGACGAGTTGGATATGAGGGTGCGCATGGGCAATTTCCCCGGCCAGTTCGACACCCACAACGCCACCGCCAATGACCATCACTTTTCGCGCTTTTTTAAGCTGGGTATGGGCCGCCATCAGTTCATTATTGCGCGCCTCAAAACCCATGGATTTGTCTGTTTTGGCAATGGGCAAACCGGGGTAACGGGTGCCCGAGGCGATGACGCCATGCTTAAACTGGATTTCTGCGCCATCGGACAAGACCGCACGCTGGGGACCGAGGGTTTGAACGCGGCTCTGAATAAAACGCCCCTTTAGGAAGTCCTGGTAATGCTTGCGGGCCCGATTACCGGTTGCACCGGGATCAGCCAGATTCCTGAGGGTGGCGAAGGTCACCTCAAAGTACTCTTTTTGGTCCACCAGGGTGGTGCGAATGCCCTGTTTCTCCAATGCCTGGGCCACAGAGACCCCGGCAAAGCCACCACCCACAATCAATACATCGGTTTGAATCGTCATTGTTTACGCTTGCCCCTGCAATCTTTCTCTGGAGGCCCTAGAATAGGTTGTTGCATTAATGTGGTAAATGAGCAAATATAAGACAGTTGTGTGCATATATGCACAGTTAGTGCCAGGCGGCACGGGTGTTAAAGGAATGGCGAGCCAGGTGGAATATGGAGAAGTGGACTGAATTGCGCACGGCCTACAAACTGGCCAAACTCGGTACCTTGAGTGCTACCGCCCAGGCAATCGGTGTGCACAGGTCAACGGTGATGCGCCATATTGACGCCCTGGAAGAGAGCCTTGGTATCGTCCTTTTTCAACGCAACGACAAGGGTTACATTCCAACTGAAGCGGGCCTGGAGATTATGCGCCTGGGGGAGGTGACCGATAACCAATTCAACAATCTATCTGACCGGCTGCAAAGCAAAGACAAACCCCTGCAGGGCACATTGACCATTACCATGGTCAACGAAATGGCCAGTTTATTGATGCCCACCATCAATCAATACCAGGCGCAACATCCGGGTATGCGTATTGACATTATTGGGGATTTGCGCAACTTCAAGCTTGAATATGGTGAGGCAGACATTGCGATTCGGGGAGGCCCCAAGCCGGAAACCCCGGACAATGTTGTTTTGCCATTAGTCACTTCAGAGATAGTGTTATGCGCCCACAAAAGCTATATAAAAAAGTACGGCCAACCTACAAAAAGTAATCTGCAGAAGCATAGGTTTGTCGCTTTGAATGAGAAGCAAGTTCACTTGCAATGGAATGACTGGATTTACAAAAACATAGAGGAAGAACGCATCATTTTAACAGCTTCTACTATACAGATATTGCGCCATGCGCTTTTTTCTGGCATTGGTATTGGCGGTATGCCAAAGGCTATCGTAGCGGTGGACAAAGACCTGGTTGAAATTCCTGTGGGGGAAAGCTGGCAACTGTCAGTCTGGGCATTGGTCCATCGGGATATGATCAATATGCCCAAGATCAGGAAATTTATTGATATGCTGAAGCAGCAAGATGATTGGCGGATTGGTTCACTATAGAAGGCGAGCCTGTTAGCGGTTGCTGATGACAGTTGGGGGGTATGGACCGGCTATTTATTACCTGGGGAACCTCTGGATAATTCAGTAATGCCTCAGCAGAATCTGTGGCGCCATAGCCGGCCCTCCGGGGTTTTGCGCCGAGTGCGCTCGCCGCCAAAAGGCAACCAGCATCCCTGCGCGACTAGGTCGTACTGGCGAACTGGCTGCAAAGCCTGAGATTGCACCCATTTAATCAGGGGTTTCCGGGCTTCTTCATGTGTGAGAAGGAATAATATTTGACGCTATTTTCAGCATGGATTAACGTATAACTTGAGTCTGCCACAACGCCCATTGCAGTGGACGGAGGGGCACTGGCAGGTTGTTGAAAAAGCCCTTCCTGGCTTTACTCAACCCGGGTTTGCGGCGCATGTCCGTAAATCCTCCACGACAAATCAAGCAGTTATATGCTTGATTTGCTAGCCGCCCATTTTGATAATCGATTGCAGACTCTCCATTTGGTACATTGACGTCAGAGAATTAAATAACATTTTTTATGAATAACACTATCCAGCTTGCGGTGCGGACCCTTATCTCGCTTATGCTCGCCATTCCAATGGCATCCAGTGCCAGCGAGGGTCAAGAATTCGTCCCGCAATGGGCTAAAAAAGTCGTCTGGTATCAGATTTTCCCGGAACGCTTCCGCAATGGCGACAGCAGCAACGATCCCGAAATGAAGGACATACTCGGCGCAGATCCCCAGGAAGCGCCTAAAAAATGGCAGGTTCACCCCTGGGGCAGTGACTGGTACAAGTTGCAGACCTACGAAAAAGCCAATGGTGAGCCGGAATTGTGGAAACACCTGTTGCGGCGTCGCTATGGGGGCGACCTGCAGGGGGTTATCGATAAACTTGATTATCTGGAAGGGCTCGGTATAAGCGCCATCTACCTCAACCCTGTATTCGACGCCCCGTCCCTGCACAAATACGACGGGGCCAGCTACCACCATATCGACCCCACTTTCGGCCCTGACCCCGAGGGCGATCGCAAATTGATGGCCACGGAAGACCCTCTTGACCCATCGACCTGGGTCTGGACCAGCGCCGATGAGCTGGCATTGAACCTGATTGATGAGGCGCACAAACGGGACATCCGAATTATATTCGATGGCGTTTTCAACCACATGGGTGTCAACAGTTTCGCATTTCAACACCTGCGGCAACACCAGCAGGCGTCCCCCTACAGGGACTGGTTTATCGTCGAATCTTACCGGGATGATAAAAAGGGGAGCGAATTCAAGTATTCCGGCTGGTTCGGAGTGGAGTCTCTCCCGGAATTCCGGGAGGATGAACAGGGGCTGGTCAAAGGCCCGAGAGACTATGTATTCGCCGCTACCGAGCGCTGGATGAACCCGAAAGGCAAAGGCATAGAACACGGCATCGATGGCTGGCGGCTGGACGTGGCATTCGAGGTCCATCACAATTTCTGGAAGGCGTGGCGCGGCCATGTCAAATCGATCAATCCCGAGGCCTACCTGACGGCCGAAATTGTCGATGTGCCGGAAAAGGTAAAGCCCTATTTTCAGGGCGATGAATTCGATGGTGAGATGAACTACAACTTTGCCTTCACCGCGGCAGAGTTCTTTTTCAACCCCCCGGGCATGAATATCAGTGTCAGTGCATTTGACCGCAAACTGGCGGACCTGAGGGACCTCTACCCTGAGGGCGTCGCCTATGTGGTGCAAAACCTGTTTGGCAGTCACGATTCCAACCGCATAGGTTCACATATAGTGAACCGGGGGGTTGGTAACTTCCGGGATTGGGGTAACTACTTCAATAGATCGCAGGTTGCCAGTAACCCCGACTATGCCGTCAGGAAGCCCAACGAGCACGAAATTCAGCTGCAAAAACTTTTCGCCCTCTTCCAGATGACCTATGTGGGCGCGCCGATGATCTACTATGGGGATGAAGTGGGCATGTGGGGCGCAAACGATCCGGATACACGCAAGCCGATGATCTGGCCGGACATTGAATATGAAGATGAAGTCTACCTGCCCGATGGCGGCAAGCGTTCCCCCGACAAGGTTGGTGTCAATACGGAACTGCTAAGACACTATCGCAACCTGATTCATATCCGCAACCAAAACCCGGCACTGCAACTGGGCGATTTCCAACCTGTATTGATTGACAATGAGCGCCGGCTTTACGGCTATCACCGGGTGTATGGGGACAACAAGGTGTTGGTCATATTGAACAACGCCTCTCAGGCGAGCACTATTTCGGCCGAGGTACTTGGTGACTCAACCTGGATCGATGTACTGAATGGTCAAAAAGACACTCTCGACCAGCGGCGTGGCAAGATAGAGATACCCCCGCTCAGTGGTCTGATTCTGGTACGATTGTAACAATGGGGTCGGAGAAAAAGTTTGGACGTTATGTCCCTTTCGGCCTCAGGTATTGCTTCCAGTAGAAGCGGGCGGACTGATTTGAATAAAGCAGGGCGTAGCCTCTGTGCCAGCCCCGCCTGTTGTCTCCATGATATTCGTACCCCCAAAGGGGCGCTGCCTTGCGCCCACGTTTTACACTTGTTCACTCGGGTGCCCCCACATACGTGGATCGGCGTAGGGTCCGGTCAAGCTGGAGGTGGATTCACCCACGCCGTCCAGTGCCCCCGGGGTCAGCTCGCGGGCGAACCAACACTCTAGCGGGGCTTTGGTTCTCACGGGAGGCAGGACCTTGTGGGGGGTACAGTAGCGTTTGCCGTAGTGAAACGGCTCACCCATAACAAAGATCACGTCGGCGTCCAGCTGCTTTTCCGCCTCCTCCATCAGCCTGGTGGCGTACCCTTTTCGTTGGTACTCAGGCAGCACTGCCAGAGGGGCCAACACGTAACACTTGAGGTGTGGTGCCGCGTCCACGGTAATAGGGGTGTAGCATGCGTGTGCCACGCCCTCATACACGATGGAGAAGCTACCGTCCTCAATCAAAGCGTCTGCGAAGTCCGCATAGAGCTTCGCGTGCCGCTCATCGTAGAGACCGCCGGCGGCAGCGAAGGCTTCGTATTGTATTTGGTAAGGTGTTTTCATAGGAAAATATCCTCCTTTCAAGTTGTAAAAAAAGTTATCGCTGGTTCATTTGTGATCGAACGGAGCTGGCCCCCAATTGCGTGATGCGATAGGGCTGGCCCTTTTTCGAGCTGACAAACTTCTTACTTTTCAGGCGTTTGAAAACGTCAAGCGTGCAACTGGGAAGGACGTATCCATCCCGTGTGTAGCAGATGACTTCATGGACTTTGCCACTTTCGTGACGAAGGTAGTGAATCTCGCCGCCAAGTGCGAGAACGTGCAGCACGCGCTGCTCGTGCTTTGAAATGTTCAATGGAATGCCTCAATCTTCAGGAATCGCGGACATAAGTCTCCCCAGCATCTCGCGTGAGGGGCCTTAAGTGTTAAGAGCGCTCCTTAATCCCGAGCAGGATTAGGAACGTGCGAATACCTGATGATCTAGCAAAAAATTTCCATTGATGGATAAGGACAGGCGCGAATCATAGTTGGCGGGCTGCCAAATGTAAAGGGCGGCCCCAGTGAGAACCAGGAAGGCTAAAAAGGACAGGAGCAGGGATGGGCAATGGGGTGGGTTAAAGTACCCTGTTCATTTCTTTGCGAATCTTGCTGTCGGGTGAGCCGGGGCGGCTGGCCTGTGTTCAGGGGTTTAGGGTCGCTTCTGGGGGGGTATGGTTAAGGGAAGTGGGCTTGGCTTTCGATGGTGCCTGGGTTTAGTAAGCCACTACAATGACCTTGCGCTCGAGTTCGTCGGTAAGCTGGGTCTGATGCTTCTTGACGATCTGTGGCTCAAAGGTGCCGGCGCGGTCTCGCGGCGCCTGCAGCTCGAGGCTGCCAGCGGGACTTTTCACGGTTTTGGGCGTGGTGCCATTCTTGCGATTGGGCTTGTCCTCGCTCGTGAGGTGCTCCTCCAGCTCCGCCTTCATGGCAGTTTCGGTGAGCTGTTTGATCAGTGGGGTGAGGATGCCGTCTTTGCCGCTGAGGTCTTTGCCCTCACGCAGTACCGTGACAGCGACATCCATATCGAAAGTAGGTTTGGTCATGGGTCATCTCCTTTTTGCTAATGATAAAGAAATGACACAGAATTCTGAACACCACCGGTTTACGAGGCGCAAAATACCCCGGGGCCTTCTATTAGGTGTGCTGCATAATGGATCTGTAGTTATTAATTGAAACTGCAATACGTTTTACATATAAGGCAAATGATTTTCTTGTCCTCACCCTATTGGGTGAGGACAAGACCGCCACACCACTAGAAATTAGTGCCTACCTCAGTTCTGCTTAATGGTAAAACTCTTTGCATGCTGCGAGGGTCGATAGGTATTTCAAAACCAACTGCAGTGGTATTTTTAATACGACTGATTAAATTGTTGTTTTCTACCCAGCGAGTATCAAGCGGAATATTATCAATCCAAGTACTTAACTCAGTTGATGATGCAGTGGTAGGCACAGAGGGCATTAGGATATTAGCAGTAGCATCGTTGTAAAGTGGCAGCGTAGTCCGCATTAATCCCCCGTCAGTAATGCCAGCATTGGCAGTATCAAAATAATTATTCGACCATAAAATATCAATAGCACTAGAGTGTTGATTCACCGCTACTGCACTGGCGTCTACCTGTCTTGAATTGTTAATAATTAAATTATTGGCAAAGCGCAATGATTCTGGTAGCGTAGTGCGATTTTTCGGGTCGGTCAAATCCCACTGACAACCAATAGAAATGTTGGAGTAGTAGCCATTGATCAAAGTATTATTGGCAAATAGTACATTTTTGGTTAAGGGGTAATGGTATGGATTTAAGCCTATGGCTGCCCGCGCTGGGTCTGGAGTTGTACTTGAGGCGCCAAAGCAAACGCTACCGTAATCAGTTTCTGATGCAGTGGGGCGCAAATCGGAAAAGTAGTTATTAAAGATCACATGATCTTCTCCGCGAATAAAAATGCCGCGCTCTTTTGCCACGCTATTGCCTAAAAAATAATTGTCATATACTAAACTGCGTTGACCTTGACGTAAACTTAAATGACCCCGTGAATTTTTAAAAGTATTATAGCGAAAAATATTTTCACTACTTTTTACGGAGACAATTTCTGATTCACCATCTTCATTTTCGAATAAATTATATTCAAATATAATGCGTGCACGATAGTTGTGCATGGAGCCATGCCCAACACGGGAAGCTGATCCTCCATTGCTCCCTAACAGTGGTCTGGAAAAGTAGTTGTGGTCTACGAGATGATATGAAATAACTGCGGGATCAATATCCATATTGATATAGCTATGAACACTGCTTTTGTTGGCAAAATAGCTGTGGTCCACCCGATTGTTTTTACCATTTAGCAGGACCCAAACCCCTTCTACATCATCTATATCATCGAATTTTGTATTGGTAATACGATTGAATCGGCCAGTGACGGTAATTAAATGTGCTTTAGACGCAGTGCGAGTAATACCGCCTGGATTTCGAATGAAAGATAAGCCTGATAATGTGTAGTACTTTCCAGGAATTGCAATAGCCATATCACCTGAGAAAAAAGCCATGCCAGGGTTTTCTGCTTTAATTACTATAGGTAAGCTAGCGCTACAGTTCATTTCTAAACTAAGTTTGGTGTTAATATAATTCCCATTCTGCAAAATTACATTATCACCGCAAGCTAAGCTGGTAATTGAATTCTGCAGTGTTAAAGAATCAGAAACGTAGTAATCTTTTGCAAGTCCAACTGTGGATAGAGAAAAGAGCAATATTAAACTTACAATTTTAAATCTCATATATACCTCGAAGTACATCAATTAGAAAGCATAGATAAAAAATTTTAGTGATATCTATTGAATTTTCTAAGAAAATATAATCTTTAATACTAAAAACGTCGCATAATTACGAGGAGTAACAGTATCTTAGTTGCAAGGGTAGGGAAATACGCACTTGTAGGCTTTGCGACTTTTGCACATTTTATGACTAAAGTTTAAAACTGATTTGCATGTATTTTATCAAGTGCGCTCTAGCAGATTCTGCTAGTGGCCCATGACACAAGCTTAAATCTGGCAGGAATGCGTCCAGGAGAATGAAACCGGAGCCGACCAGTGAACCAAGCCAGCCAGCGCCTGAGTGAATTACGCAAGCGACGCGAGCGTATTTTAGTCGAAGATATTCCACGTAAGGCCAAGCAGCTAAAACTGGATGCGATTCAAAAGCGGATTAATGCGGTATCAGCAAAGGCATCGCAGGGCACCGAAGCCGCTTTTTAGAGGTTGATCATTCCGATTTTCGGGTGCTGTCCATCATTATTGGTGCCGTTCATGGTACTAAGCGTGAATTAGGTCAGGCTTTAAGTGTGATGAATTCCGCAATATTTCTGGGTGTAATGGCGTGTAATTGACCATTAGCTTTGTCTGTGGAGAATCTCCCGCCATAAAATAAAAGCTTCTTGGGGTCTTCGATGGGTCTGCGCAATTATCAGGCACTAGCGGGTGTTATCTGTTCATCCGTTAGGTTCAACCTTTCTAAATACCTTCTTTTCTTTGTTTCAACTTGGTGCCTTTTGCCCGTTGCTGTTGCACAAGTCGATGTGAATGTATCGGTATCGGAATCCAACAGCCCGGACGGTTCCTATACCGTATCGTACAGAGGCCCGGGTACTTTTTCTGAACGGAAAAATGGTACTGTTATCAATTCGTTTGTAATTTCTGACTCCACGAACCGTACCAAAACCTATTCCAACAGATCAACCGGGGTGTACAAGTATAGTATCTATTGGGAGAAAACCTATTGCTTTACACCCCCGGGTGAAGCCCTCGATTGCCAAACTTACACCGATAGCGATTCAGCCACAGTAAACGTAGCCCGCAAGCCCGGCATTGCCGGTAATTTCGAGAACTTTCCCAGTCAGGATGACGACGGCGTATTTACCGTCAAGTGGGGCGCAGCCACTGGGACCATATCCCGCTACGAGCTTCATCAAAAAAAGAACAGTGGTAGTTACAGCGGTGATATTCACGATAACACTGCCAGAACCCATCCTGTCGACCTCAATAATGGTAGCTATCAATATCGGGTGAGGGCTTGTGCCCAAGCGGGGAGTTATAGCCGCTGTGGCACCTGGAAAGAATCCCCGGTAGTGGATGTTGCTTTCGAGCCCCCTCCCACTGGTGCCTTGAGTTTTGCCGACAACACTACGCCCACTTATGACAAAGAAGGTATATTCAAAGTCACATGGGGCGCTGCGTCCGGAAACCCTTTCACGGGTTACCGACTCTATCAACAAAAGGGTACCGCCAGTCCGGTCAAGGTTTACGAGTCAACCAACACGTCGGTTCAGGAAGCGGAACGACCGGACAATTGCACGAATTTCCCAGTTAGCTGTCCGCCAGGTTTGCTCGATGGTGACTACACTTATCACGCGACCACCTTTGTTACGGTTGGCAACTATACCCGCGAGAGTAATGCGACTTACTCGACGCCCATACAAGTCCTGCAAGTACCGGGCGCACCGGAGCAGATCAACCAGCCATCCGGTTCGGTAACCACCACACCTTTCACCGTATCCTGGGATGCAGTTCCCGGCGATGTGACTTATAAGCTGGAATACGGCACAAATGGTGTCGATTTCACGGAATACTCATCCGGCCATACCAGTCCCAGCAATCCCAATGTGGATTTGGCAAATGGCACCTACTATTTCCAGGTGCGCGCGTGTAACACTCTGGGAGAGTGCGGGGAAGCCTCCTCACCGCCCAAGCAGGTTTCAGTTAATGTAGCGCCGCCAGTCCCAGGTGACCCTGCATTTACTTCCGTCCCCACATCCAGTGACTACGGTGATTTTGCAATCAACTGGCAAGCCAATGGTGGCAATATCACCCACTATCGCCTGCAGCAAAAGGTCAACAGTCAGCCCTGGCCAGTGGACAATCCCGGCAACGATATAGATTTGGGCCTGGGCACTGAGACCACCTATGAAGCCAATGGCGAGACGGAGGGTGTCTACCAATTCCGACTAAAGGCCTGTAATACTGAAGCGTCCTGCACGGAAAGCTGGGTGTACAGCGATCCCATCGATGTACACAACCTGCAAGGTATTGCGCCGGTAGTGTCCGCCGAACAGCAGCCACAGTACATGGCCACAGGCGCCATGCGTTACAGCACCGATGTCAATTTCCGCGGCGACGCCACCATCTCCGTGCCCATTCAGAGCGCTCCCGGAGTCAATGGTCTGGCCCCCAGCCTCAACCTCAGCTACTCCAGCGGCCACCACCGTCGCCACAAGGTCAATGACCTGCCGGAAGATATTTTGGGTTACGGCTGGCATCTCAGCGGCATCCCGGAAATCCGTCGCTGTGTCACCAACCGTCCCATGGAAGACAAACTCCAGTTGAACGATACCGATTCCATCTGCCTATCTGGCAGCCCGCTAGTGCTGATCAGCGGTAATCACTGGCAGACCGGGGCGGTATATCGCACGCTACGGGACCGTTTCGTACTGGTGGAGATCAAAGGCACCGCCGAAGAGCCCTGGTTCGAAGTCAAGCAGCCCAGTGGCAGTGTGCGGCAGTTCGGCGCTACCAACGACAGCCGTATCCTGATCGACAACGACGAAGGCAAGACACCTTACTATGCCTGGACCTTAAACAAAGTTACCGATGCCTTCGGCAACACCATCACTTACAACTATTACCGCGACTCGGTCAGCGGCATTAACTATCCGTTGAGTATCCTTTACGGCAACAACAACGACGCCAGAATCGAGTTTAAATATGCCACACGGGACGACGCAGCGCCCATGGCAATCGGCGACACCGGGTTCCAGCAGGGTCAACTGGTACTGCTACACCATATCAATGTGTTGCTGGATGGCAATATTCTGCGGGAGTACCGCCTGATCCCGGAAACCGCCCCAGAGGGTTGGAAACGCCTGGATAAAATCCAGCACTGCGCCTACGAAAAAAACAGCCAGCCGCAGGATCCCACCTACAAGTGCCTGGCGCCTCTGTCCTTCGGCTGGATGACTTCGGCAAGTGCCAATCCGGATGAATTTCTCACCGCAGTACAAACCGTCGATGATGGCACCAGATCGACTACCTTCACCCACGAGTTGATGACCGAAGGCGGATTTGAAGGGGATATGCCGGAAGCACCGTTTGGTGCAGGTATTCTGCCTGCCAATAGTGAAGTGGAACCCCTGCAGGCCGTCAACGGTGAGTACAGGCACATAGTGACCTCCGTCTCCCGCAGCAATGGTATCGGCGGCAATCACATCACCAACTATCGCTATCAGGGCACCGGCTTCCGCAGCAAAAAACACTGGGGCTTTCTCGGTTACTATGCCCAGGGCGTACAGGATGCCGCTACGGGCATTACGACTTATCGCCAGTTCCGTCTGGACTTCCCCCACTTCGGCCGGGTGGCCAGGCTCGACCAGTACGACCATATCTTTGGTTCCCACAGTGAGCTGCTGTCGAAACAGCGCTACCGCTATGACAAGCTGGTGCTGACACATAACGGGAGCCCTACCTATTTCCCATTCCTGCGTGCCAGCCTCGATGCTATTCTGGAGGGCGGTCAGGAACTGGGCTTCAATTACAACTGGAACAGCTACGGCAAAGCCGGTTATGGAACGAATGGCGAGCTGTTGGACAGCGCCACCCATATACAACGCGTAGTCACAAATGCCAGCACACCGGGTACTGAAACCTATTGGGGCCAGGTACCCGCCGTCAGTGTGGACGGCTCCGTTGAGCGCAGCCGCAGAGTCGTTACCAGCTTCCAAAACCGTACCAATCCCTGGTTGGTCGGGTTTGTCGAAGGGGAAAGCGAAGAGTACTTTGACGGGGATACGGGTGGCACCGCCGAACGCACCGTTACCGCAATGGCATCGCCCTTTGGCAATACGAATCGTATCGGTAGCCTGACGCGCTTTCCGGGCGATACCCGCTACGAGCTGAATATCCAATACGGCTACAGCGGCGATGGCAATCTCAGCAGCGAAACCGTCAGTGGTCACGCGTCGGCGGTGCCCGGCGCCGAGATAGATCAGCGCAGCAGCTCCGCCAGTAACTTCCTTGACAAGCGTTACCCGGGAATACTGACCAATGCACTCTCCCAGTCGGTGACTGTGGCCTACGACCAGCGATTTGGCTTGCCGGAGTCAGTCACTGACGCCAACAGCCGCACCACCCTGACTGAATACGACCCGTTTGGCCGCGAGCTGCAGCGCACCAATGCTGACAATGTAGCGATTAACTCCGTTTATGAAGACTGCAACAATATCTTCGACAGCTATCCCTGTCCCCTGCGCGGCAATCAGCTGGTGAGTTATCGGGTTACCACCAGCTCCGCGATCACGCCAACCAGTTACCGCTACTATGATGCACTGAACCGCCTGGTCCAGACCCGGTACGAGGCCTTCGAATCCGGCGCAACGGTGGTACAGGACCGTTTCTTCGACAACAAAGGTCTGCTGGTCGAAGAATCGGTGCCGCACTTTAGCAGCGAATCCGTGTTTGCCAGTGCAAGTTACGAATACGACCTGCGCAATCGACTGGAAACCACCTTTAAACCCGGTGGCGGTACCCTGCGTATCAACTACCAGCCGCAACTGGCACAGCGCCAGGTGTTGGTCCAGGTGGAATAGGATGTCCTGGATTCCCTCGGCACCCTGCAGGAAACCCAAGTCAGGGAAAGCTACTACAGCCTGGCCGGTGACCTGGTCAAAACCATCGACGATCAAACCGGAGAGAGTGTCACCACCCACTACAACTACGATGGCAGCGGTCTGCCCGAATCCATCTACGTGGAAGATCTCACCACGGAATCCCAGTTTATCTACGACCACGCCGGCTACCGCACCACACTGACCGGCCCCAACGTCGGCAGTCTGACTGCTGAATACAACGCCCTGGGGCAGTTGGTGAAACAAACCGACAACAAAAACCAAAGTATCGACTACCAGTACGATCTGCTGGGCCGCCTGGAAGTCCAGACAGATGCGGAAGGGGTGGGCCACTGGTTCTATGACCCGGTCAATGGCATCGGTGGAATCGATAGGCGCAGCTACACCACCGGCGGCACCACCGTTTTTGAGGAAACCTATGTCTACAACGGTGAGAGCAAGCTGGATCGCATCGATACAGCCCTGACCGCCGGCGGTGAGACACGCGCCTTTGCCCATAGCTATGCCTACAAGGGCAGCGGAGACGGCCGCCTGGACAGCATGACCTATCCCAGCGGCATCACAGCCAGATATCAATATACCGGTGGCTACCTGTCGGGCATTACCGACGGCTCCGGCAACCCGCTCAAAACCTTTACCAGCGTCAACGCCTTTGGCCAGGTGGACGGTGAGCTGTATGGCAACAACGTGACCACCACCCGCACTTACAACCCGGATACGGGCCGGTTGGAAAGCCTCTCAACAGCTGGCTCCAGCCAGTTCCAAAACAGCCAGTACCAATGGCGCTCCAACGGCACCCTGGAAAGCCGCCTGGCGGATATTGGTAGCAGTAGTGAGAAACAAGAGCGATTCACCTACGATGGCCTCAACCGCCTCACCAGCGCAGAAACCCTGCTCGGCGGCAGCAGCCAGCGCACACTCACTACGCTGTACAATAAGCTGGGCAATATCACCAGCAAGACCAGCAGCCACGGGGCCGATACCAATGTCACCGGCTACCAGTACGGCGGGTCTGGCAATGCCGGTCCCAATGCGGTGAGCAGTGTCACCATCGGAGGGGAAAGCTATAGCCTGAACTACGACCAAAACGGGGCCATCACCCACTACGATGCGGCGGTCAGCGAAGACAAGTGGATTCGCTGGAATGCCCGGCAAATGGCCACCGAAGTCACTGTTGGTGACAGTCAGAGCACCGCAACCCCCACTGCCAGAGACAAATTCCACTACGGCCCCAACGGCCAGCGCTTCTACCGGGAATCCAGCTGGATGGAGGACGGCCACCTGCAAACGGAGAAGGCCTTCTACGTGGGCAGCTACGAGGAGCTGATCCCCGGCGATGCAACCATCACCAAGGTGGAAAGAACCAAGCTGGACAACAATGTGGTGCATATCGGTATTACCGATACCATGGGCAGCACTGGCGAATTCCAGTACCTGCACCGGGATCACCTGGGTTCCATTGAAAAAGTCACGGATGAAAGTGGAAATCTGATTCTCGACACCGCTTTCGACCCCAGCGGCAAACGCAGAAAAGCCGACTGGAGCCAGGAGATGGACCCGCAAGGTCTGGAAGTTCTGCTGGCCTCCCAGAGCCTGGTCACCAACCGGGGCTTCACCGGCCACGAGCACCTGGACAGGACCGGCTTGATCCATATGAATGGGCGGATATATGATCCGACCTTGGGGAGATTCCTGAGTCCGGATCCCTTAGTGCAGGCACCGACCTTCAGTCAGAGCTGGAATCGTTACAGTTACGCTTTCAACAACCCGGTGGGTTTTACAGATCCTACGGGCTTTGTAACTGAAGATGATGATGAAAAACACATGGATGGCGGTGGCGGTGGCGATGGCGGTGGCGGTGGCGGTGGCGGTGGCGGTGGCGGTGGCGATGGCGGTGAAGGTGGTGGTCAAATTGTACCGGAAGAAAAGCGGCCAATAGTTACGGTACCCGTCAGGGGGAAAAAGCCAAAGAAATTCAGAAGTCCATTTACTTCGCGAGGTGGTGGTAGGTGGAAATCAATTTCATGGAGAAACCTCAGGACTTTGACAGGTGGTGGGCGGTCAGGCGGAGGTGGAGGTTACTTTTACGTCTCACAAACTTCCTCTTCGGGTAGTTCGAATTCGTCTTCTGATGACGCGGGAAGTGAAGAGGATACCGAGGATAGTAAAGTGTCCCCCGCGGGGACGCCTTATGATGAAGAAGTGGTAGTTAGTGGTGATCCGAATGCACAAAAGAATACAGTTGGTGGCTTTTTCGAGCCATTAGCGTGTAATTCCGGCGTATGTGCAATGCGCTCAGAGACATTCAGTACAAGAGAGCAAATCGCTAGTTATCAGACACAAAACAATATCCGTACTCAGATAAAAAGTATCTTTCTGGGTATGCTGGGTAGCCAGGCAAATGGCTCACTAGGTATTATTTTAGCAGGAAGTGTTTCAGGCAAAGGAGTAGTTGTGGATACCCAGGTGAATTATGCTCCACAGATTGGAGATACAATCTACCAAGAGGTTAGTGCAGATCTTGTAACGGGATTTCACAATGATAGCGGCCTTGCGAATATTATTATAACGCAAACTATAGTTAACAGCGGGGGAATTATATTGAGTAGGAAACAAGGTCCGCCAGGGTTTTAAAGTTATGAAATTAGCGCTCTTTTACTTAAAAAATCTTTTTTCTTATCCGTATTTCACTTGTGGTTTTTATGGGTTGATAGCCGGCTCAGTCTTCTTTTTTCGAGTAGATACGGGAAAGTTTGGCTGGGTGACAATTGCGATATTGGTGGTTTGGGTAATCGTTAGCCTCGCTTTTTTTGTGGTGAAAATGAAAAATATCGACAGAACTAAAGATTAGGGCCGGAGTGAGAAAGCTGCTCACTCCGGCAGCTCGCCGGACGCTTGGCACTTTCCTGAGCCTGTATTAAGTAAATGCCATTCAGATCGTAGTAGGATTTTGACACTTTTTTCGTGTGGTCTTATGTATTTCTTCCATTAGAAGCGGGTGGCTGATTTCGATAAAGTGAGATCAGCCCGCGCACCAATTCCGCCTCTTGCCCCCATGATACTCATACCCAAGGTTAGCGCCTATGAGTAGCTGATCTAGCCGCTTTCCATCTACCCATACTTCAGCTAATAACCTGAAATACTTGTCCCGCTCTATCTCCTCAAGGCGAACTTCCTGGGCATCACGGAGCAGGGTGACAGCGAATTGTTTGGCTTTTCGTGCCAGTTCCTTTTCAGCTTGGCACTTGCCCCGCAACTCCGGGGTGTCTACCCCTTTGACTCTGACGCCGATGCGCTTGCCGACTATATCGGGCCATCCTGGGACATTGGCGGTGAAGGAGTCACCGTCATAGATGGAGACTACTTCTACGGGTCGAGCGAGGACCAGAGTAGGGAGGAAGAGGAGGGCTGGGATCAGTGTTCTCATGGGTTAAGGATACTTTCCAGAACCTGGCCCTGTCTGTGAGTCTCATCGCAGCCGAAGCTATATAAAAGAAGGAAGAAATGCCTGGTGTTTTTTTGATGAGCCTTGAAGCAATTTCTTTGATTCCTTTCTTTCAACTAAATAGGTCATTTTTTGTGCATTAAAGTGTTACTCTGATGAGCCAAGTGTTGCTGATCTTTAATGAAATAAAAAGTTCAATAAAATCAATTACTTAGAGTCAAATGCATGGAATTTGGATAAATTTCGATCAACCACCTATATTGAGGCGGAAGATCCTGGTTATTTATACAGTTTTGCCTTTACTTTTGGGGCTGGTGCTCTATAGCTCCGCTTGTGGCCTAATTCGCATATAAATCAATAAGTTACATTTTTGTATCATTGGTTCTGGGGGTGTGGTGGTCGTCGGTTCAAATCCGGCCACTCCGACCATTTAACTTATTGTTTTATATAGAGTTTCAGAAAAGTGCAGGGCGTAAGATTCGACTGCACAAAAAAGTGCACAAAAACCCTAAAACTCCCCTCCAAGCACATCATCTGGCAGCTGAAAGTCCATCGCCGTATACGGCAATGCTTCCTCATCCTGATAGTCCAGAGTCGTTCCTTTGTTCTCGTGTGCCATTAGATATTGGATGTCTTCTACCCTATAGCCAGCGATTCGATAAAGTGTTGATGCCAGTCCACGCACCTCATGAAAAGAGGGCGGTCTCACTTCATCCAGGTTTGAAAAGAGCCCGGTAGCATCCCGAGCCTCCGCAAACAGATTACTGAGGCGCCCTGGCATTATTCTCGCTATATGCTCCTTGCTCTGGTTCCATACTTTCCGTTTTGGCCAATGACTCACTATATAGGGGCAATCGTGTAGATGACCTTGAACAGAGCCCAGGCGAGCGCACCTTGCACCTGGATTGATGGTATAAAATTTGTTCAATCGATCAACTTTAATAGAGTCACCAGAAAGCTGGCGCAGAATTGCTTCTGCGATAAGAATCAGGATAATATTGATCACTATATGAACATACCAGAAGTCTAAATAAGGGTTATTCAATTGAAAGCGATTTCTAAGTTTGCGGTGCATAGAACTTCATTAACTTGCCTGCGTGATGGCTTTAAGTTCACTTATATTTTTGATTCCTATGAGTTTAGTATTATTCAACGCGCCGATGACTGATCCTGACGGCAACCCAGTTGATGCTTCTGTGCCTATGGGCTTAATGTTCGCCTTGCCTATTATGTATTTAGTGCTCGGTTATGTAATGACTGCTGTCGGAGCACTCATCTATAATTTTACCTCAAGATTTACCGGCGGTGTTCAATTTGAACTATCCGAAAAAAGTGAATCTTAGCAAGTTGTTCAAGTTCACCCCGGCTGCAAAAAGCACGGCCTGCTCTGGAAAGGGTACACTGCGTTGTGGATGCCGGTTATGGCTACGTTACGTGAAATAATTTATGGATAGTATACTAAGCTTCGTATTCGAGACCGTTCTTTATGGTGTTGGGGCGCTTTTAATCTTTGTTCTTTCCTTTGGTCGGTATCGACCGGCTCCCATCAAGAAAGAATATCTGCGAAAGCTTTCGGATCGTGGTCGACTGATCTATACCCACGACGGTATAAAGTATGTCTCTAGTGGAGGAGTACAGGCCGTTGGAACCATAGCGCTGGTGCTCTTGGCACTTTTAATTTGGCAGCTATAAAACTACGCAACAAGGCCCAGCAGTACGCATCTTTAGTGCTGGACTTGCAATAAATTGTTCGCCTGTACGGGGAGTTTTATTGGATATGCGCATAGTTCACGAAATCAAGTTCTTCTTCTCGGGATGGAATTTTGGTGTACTCTTCCTGCTGTTGTTTATGCTGGCTTTTGTGTTTTCCTTCAACTTTAATGTGCCCGTTGGAGAGCCAGAAGAAATTCAAGGCATAGTGGAAAAGGTTGGGCTCACCCATAGTTCAACGAACAGTGCGTCTTATGCAAGTGTGCGGGTAAACTTAGCCTCAGGTAAAGAAGTGGATATTACGCTACCGAGGAATGTAATGGTGAAGTCGGGTGACGCGATTATCGTGCATAAACAGGGTCTTTTACTGAAAGGTGCGTTCTATAAATATGGTTCTTTACCTGATACTCAATAAGAACACCAAGAAGGCTTAGGCCCTTCGGGTATTCTTAGGGCGGCTACTCCATAGTCGCAGCCTATATGTGCGTGTGTGCCAGGCATGGCACTTAACTAGTGAGGCGTAAACCCTCGTATCAAGTACCCAACCACCCAAACCGGCCACTGAGCCGGTATGAGTGAAATTATCCCTGCTAAGAAACCCGTGAAGCGTCGCCGGCATTCCCCGGAGCTTAAGGTCAAGATTCTCAAAGAGTGCCTAGAACCTGGCTCTTCCGTCGCCAGCGTTGCCCTCCGGCACGGTATTAACGCCAACCT
>NZ_JBFLAB010000100.1:0-6626 GCF_040742695.1 Microbulbifer discodermiae
GTCGGGGGCTGTAACTTGATAAAGTATCCTCCGCACTGGGCTGCATGTTCTTTAAGTGATTGATGTTACTGGGGTTGTAGTGAATCTTGTAGCGGATTTGCGTTGGGCCGTTTTTATTACAACTACTTTAGGGATTATGATCCGAGTACCGGACGCTATTTGCAGAGTGATCCGATTGGGTTGGGCGGGGGAATTAATACCTACGGTTATACATACCAAAATCCCATCATGAATATGGATCCTGATGGAAGGCTGGTTTGGTTTGGAGTGCCAGCTTATATTTGGTTTGCTGGAGGAGCAGGATTAGCAGCTGGAGGAGCCTGTGTTGCCACCAACTGTGGTCAAGCCGCAGTAGATGCAGTATCAGACTGGACAAGCCCGCTTGATGATATTGGCCCAGATCCTTTAGATAATCCTGATGATGACACAGATAATTGTCCTTCTGATGAAACAGGTGATGATGATTTATGTTATAAAAGGTATTTAAATGACATATCAACCTGTAGAGCAATAGGAAGGTTAAGAGGTTTTGATAGGGCTCAAGCTTGTTATTCGTCTGCAACTGAAAGGCTGGCAGCATGTAGAACTGGCCGCCCCGTCCCACCATTGAACACATGGAATAATTAAAAGTGGAAAATTTTAAGCACTTAATAGAAGTCGATGAAGAATCTCATTCCATAAAAATATACAGAATTTATAATGGAGGAGAAAAGGAGTTGTACACAGAGACTGATCTACCGGAAATAGATAAAGATTACGATAAACTCAGGGAATTTTCCCAATCCTTGGGTGAAAGCATTTTGTGTGATTTTGCCTCTGTTAGAAAATTCTACGGTTTATGATACTAATCCAGATGCTATCGTTGGGACAGCGATGCCTTCGGGATATTCACACCGATGAATTTTGGCGTTTCTGCGTCCTTCGTCTCCTCCATATTAACTGGCTCTACTATAAATATATGCGGATATGATGGATAAATTTAAAATTAACACATTGATAGTTATCATAATATCAATTCTTTTTTTTGCTATGACATTGTTCTCTCGTGAACCATTTATCATTTCTGGGTCGGGTGAGAAGTCAGTTGCTGGCGGGGTGGTTTTTTACGTAATTGGAATTATTTTTTTACTCAGCTACTTTTACGAAAAGCGATTCGAGGTATGCCAGCTGATAATGGGTATTTGTACACGGTTAACTTGGCCGCCAAGCAAAAAGTGGGCGTTCGTTTATTTTTGTGCATTCTGGATTGTTGGAACGATACAAATATTACAATAGGTATCCGTCATCGCCTTTTGGCGGTTGACACAGAGTATCGATTCAAAATGACGTTTTTAAAAAATGTAAGGCAGGAATCTCAAGCGCTATTACTTAGCGCCGGGTATTTAGTCAACCCAGAACTTCCCCTGCTGGAAGGGGCTGTAAAATTTCGCTCTGAAGAAACGATAGTCGATAGGGCTTTAGCTTTGCACCTTTCAATAGCGAAAGCATATGGCTACCCTAAAAATTTGGCTATTGCCTGGTTAAAAAGAGAAGGCTGCATAGACTCCCTAGCCCCCCAGGAAAAGGAGTTTATCGAACAAGGCAAGGGAGAAAATGCAGACTTTAAAGTTAAAGTTGAGGCTGTATGGTTACTAACATGGGCTCTTAGCCTCCATGAAAACCTTAATCCATTTGGTGTTTGCGACAATAGTCTCATTACACTTCTCCCAGATTTGAAAAAAGACGAAACATCGCAAAAGTTTAGAAATAATGCTGCCCTGCGTAGTTGCGATACATTGGTGTCAATGCTTGACTTTCTATATTGCTTGCATTGGTCTGTGATTGAGGCCATGCGAGTTGGTGAGGAAGTGCCTGGTGATCTGCCAGTGTATGCTGTGGCAGAAAGAAGGCGAGCTTTGGAGTGGTGTTGTTCTGAAGAGCCCTGGGAAGAAATCACTCTGGATACATAAGGAAGTACAGTGATGTGGCAGATTGGCAAGAAAGGTGAAGGACACATTTTTACGACTTATAAACAATTTTTCCTAATTGCTACTATTTTTTGGCAATCAGTTTAGCTTAATAGCGACACCAAGAATTTGAGATGTTGTTAGATTGAAAATCAGCGTTTCGAATGACTATGGAATAGTTATTAGGAGGGCCGCCCTAAAAGAAAAGGAGATTGAAATCTCAAAGGTTTTTGAGGTTATGGAGGCGATTGAGCCGCTAGAGGAAAGCGATGCTCTGCTGTCATTTGGCCCCCATTTTGGCGGTGAAGCCTCTTACGAGCTTTCAAAAAGGTTGGACGCCCTTGGATTGACCTGTACACGGGATTATTTTGTGTTCTACGGTGACTTCCCAAATTGGGCTAGCTTTTATGTGTCCGAGGAGTAGGCGGGGGCCAGAATCTACGAGCCAGACAGTCAATTGATTCCTTGGTCAAAAACCCACTCCCTCGTAGACGTATCAGGAACGTAGTCCTTATGCGTATCAGCTGTCACACTGCCTGAGTAGATACATAGCAGACGCCAGGCGCCATAGTCGATTGATGTCAGCCCGTCGAGGTAGGGGGTGAAGCTGTATACACCCACCAGCTGCGCCGCTTGTCTAGGGGTGAGGCTTGCTTTGCATAACTCAGCTGCTACCTCTTTCGCAGTTGGCGTCAGCCATCCTTCTCGATATCGCTGGTAAATTTCGGGTCGCGCTAGATCCGTGTCGGAGGTAGGGGTTGATGTGCTCATTTTTTGTCCTCCAATGGTGGCACCAATCAGCTGGGCTATTGGCTACACCAGTTCCGTCTCTTGCCCCCATGATACTCATACCCAAGGTTAGCGCCTATGAGTAGCTGATCTAGCCGCTTTCCATCTACCCATACTTCAGCTAATAACCTGAAATACTTGTCCCGCTCTATCTCCTCCAAGCGCACTTCCTGGGCATCACGGAGCAGGGTGACAGCGAATTGTTTGGCTTTTCGTGCCAGTTCCTTTTCAGCCTGGCATTTGCCCCGCAACTCCGGGGTGTCTACCCCTTTGACTCTGACGCCGATGCGCTTGCCGACTATATCGGGCCATCCTGGGACATTGGCGGTGAAGGAGTCACCGTCATAGATGGAGACTACCTCTACGGGCCGAGCCAGGGCCAGGGTAGGGAGGAAGAGGAGGGCAAGAATGATTCCTTTCATTTTTCAGTTACTGAGAGCTAATGGGCATAAAGTGACGAAATTTTCATCAAAAATCAAGATACGTAGTTTTAACTGGTAATCACAAAGGCACTCGCCCTCAACCTGTTGGGCATGTTACTTTCGCTTTCGCATTGGCACTACATTCTCAGTGGGAGCAGTAGTTGCGTATGTGGCCCAATCGGACATCAGCGACTTTCGCTTCTCGAACAGATCGCCGCGGCGGTAGGCGGCTTCTACAGAATCACCCAGGCTGTGGGCTAGGGCCTGCTCACAAACGTCTCTCGGGTGCGGCGTGGCTTCTCCAGCCCAATCGCGGAAAGTCGACCGGAACCCGTGGACTGTAAGCTCGTTACGTTCCATACGGCGTAGCGCCATCAGCATGGCCATATTTGAAAGTGGTCGCCCTTTGCGCTGACCGGGGAAGAGATATGGATTGTCGTCGATCCGGGGCAGAGATTTCAATAAGGCCACTACTGGCGATGCTAAGGGTACACGATGCATCTTCCCCGCCTTCATCCGATCACTCGGGATCGTCCAAATTTTGGCGCTGAAGTCGACTTCATCCCAAGTTGCTCCCAGAACCTCACTGGTACGAGTGGCCGTCAAAATGGTCAACTCCATGGCCCTGAAGGCCAATCCATGGCGCTTAGAGATCTCCTGAAAGAACTCGGGTAGTTTTGCCCAGGGCAACGCATTGTGGTGTTTTACCTGTCTGACCTTTGAGCGCTTCGGCAGTAACTTATCCAAATGGCCGCGCCAGCGGGCTGGGTTCTCTCCCTCTCGTAATGATCTGGCCTTAGCAGCATCTAACACCAATTCCACACGGTTACGAACCCTGCTTGCCGTCTCTGGTTTCTCAAGCCAAATTGGCTTAAGTATCTCTAACACATGGTCGGTGGTGACTTCGCACGGGGCCTTATCACCTATAACGGGGTGCGCATATTGCTTGAGGGTATTCTTCCACTGTTGGGCATGTTTGGCATTCTTCCAGCCTTCGCGATGCGCCAGTATGTAGTCATTGGATACTTCACTAAAAGAGATTTTTTTTGCTTCTTTGTTTTGTGTGTTAGTTTTTTTTGCCTGCAGAATACGTCGTCTTTCACTGATAGGATCAATACCCTGAAGAATCAATTTTCTTTGTATGCTGGCTTCTGCCCTAGCCCCTTTTAGGCTCAGATCATCCAGGCTACCCAGGCCCATCTCGCGGCGCTTTCCGTGAAGCTGGTAGCGCAGAACCCAACTCTTGGCTCCGGAGGCTCTTACGATCAAGCGCAGGCCATCACCATCGTCATACTTACCTGGCACGCTGATCTTCTCTATTTGCCTTACGGTTAGCCTTCCCATATCTCCCCCCTACGGTTCTCCGGTCCCCCACTTAGTCCCCCACTTGGTCGCGGATTCACTTGGTGGACTTTGGATGAGTTTGGAAGGAATGTAGCCTACAAGCCCCAGAATTGCTAGGGTTTGATGGAATCTATAGGATTATTTTGGAACTCATATTGGCGGACTCCCTCACCGCCATTTCTTAAGATAATTTCCTGACTTATAAGAAATTTTAGTTCCTTAGTCTCCCATTTGGTCCCCCACTTGGCTGATAGCGGCACTGTGGTTCGCTTCTCACATTTTCACCAAACTGAATAGCGAGCAGCAGTGGCCGTATCATGGATACCTGCGAAAAAGGGCTTGGTCCAAAATGTGGCTGCAAGGCTACGCCAAACCGACCCACTGGCTCACAACTGAGGTATGGACGCTTATGCACCCGCCGCACGATTTAAAGAGTGGGTCGCACTCCTTCTCTACCTAACACATTGCTGAAAAAGCCCTCCCTGGCTTTTCTCAACCGGGGTGTGCGGCGCTTGCCAGCAAACCCTCCACGACAAATCAAGCAGTTACATGCTTGATTTGCGACCCGAACATCCCTGTACGGGGCAGCAGCCTGCTAATGACAGAATTTGACCAATGGGGCAAACCGCACAATAAAAACCATGTCAGCAAGATGGCATTCTTCTGCATCAACGCCTCTGCGCTTCGGGATGTGAACAGGCCCTAGCTGAAATCAAGCGCGCACTATCCTGGGGTGCAGTAAAGCGCGGAATAGGATCCAGAGTGGGTAAGGTTAGGGAAGCTATTTCAACGCCGCCTGGAGCCTCTCTCACAAGAGCGCTAGGTCCGGTGGCCGAGTTCGTGGAGGGTTATCGGAAGGGTTGCCAAAACATGGATTGACAAGTTTGTCCCGAGAAGGTATACAAATTTAGCACGCGGTTTTTGCGCATTGCAGAAAATGACCCGCCAAATGGCGGGCTTTTTTATGCATGAAGCTACGATACAAAAGGCTTTGTAAATGGCTGTCTTGGCATAGGAATAACGCTGCATTTCGCGCAGAATAGTGAGTGTCGGAGTCATAGTGCGATAGACCGTAGAGCCGCACTATGGAGTGATTCTCAAGAGGCGCAAACAGGTTGATGCCACCTTTGGCTGGTGTAAGCAGTATGGTGAGTTGCTTGACTCGTTTTGTTACTGTGGCCACACAATCTCTTGGGGATGCGGAATATGTCGGATGGCTTTTAGTGCAGGTTGGGAAATTTTTAGAGATCCCTTTAAATGGAACTTTTTGTTTAGCAGCTAAGAAATACCATTGTGAAAATCTTTTTTCTGACATTGATTGTTTTTATAAGTGGCCTGATTTTTGGTTGGAATGGCCATCAATATTGGAGTAGCTTCATGCTCCCAGAAACTGAGATGAAAGACCAGGAGCGCACCATATTGGCTGCGTCGAATTGGGGAAATTTAACTAAAATTGGAATTTCCACCAATCTTCCCTTAACTACCCCGATGAAAGAATTTAAAAAAACACTTTCAAGCTGGAATATTGCAAAAATAGTTGATCAGTACAGTAGGTTATTGCTCATTGATGGTAAACATGAGCAGTATGCGTATCTATCAATAGAGAAATTTTTTCAGCAAGGGTTTGATCAGGGTGAATACCTGAAATTAATACCATTGCTAAATGCTTACTTGCAGATAAATGAGGATGATCAATATGCGATATATCTCCTCGCGGAAAGCTATAGAATAACTGGCGATTTGGCAGCAGCTATCAAAGCGTATTATCGTCTAGAGCGCTACACTTATGAGGTTGATAAAATTGAAGACATCAAGAGAATAATTAAAACTTTGGTTCAAGCTTATCATAAAAAAATAGATCCTGAGAATAGTGGCAAAGTATTATGGCCCCAGATACTGGAGTTTTATGAAGAATTGGCATTGCTGGATCCAAATGATTACAGCTACTTGTATCGACAGGCAGAAATCCATTATTTACTAACAGGTTGTTGAAAAAGGCATCCTGCCTGTTTCAAAACACAAAAAGCGGAAAATGTGATTTTCAGTTTTCTCCCCGTCTTGTTCCAGCCTGAAGTTATTCGCCCGGCAATTCAATTTTGACTGCAACAGCTATGCCGTGGCGCCT
>NZ_JBFLAB010000101.1:0-6004 GCF_040742695.1 Microbulbifer discodermiae
AGGCCGAGCTGCAGCGATTTATTCGTGTTCATAACCGCGATCTTGCCAAACCATTTAAATGGACAAAGAGCGCCGACACGATACTGGCTTCAGTGCGGCGAGCCAAAAATGTGCCACCTAATTAACCGCATGGCCCACTAGTTCTAAGCGGTATAGTTGGACGCTCTCATCAATAGCTGACTTTGCCCACTTTTTTGCATTATTTTCTGAGTTTAGCGCTGAAACATCAAGTGCCAAGGTGTCAGCATACCAGTTGTGAGTGCGCATATATGCATGGGTTTTTTTCCATGCCTGAGCCATGATTACCTCATCTCCCAAATAGCTGTCGGTTGGGAGAAGTTGGCGATATTTTCCGTCAATGAGTTTCATTTAAACATCCTTTAGAAATTTTCTTCTAGCAGTTTCTTCGTCTTATATCGTTTAAGTAGGACTTTATCTACTGTCCCGGCCAATTCACTATCCAACATTTTGGTAGAGTTCTATACGTACTTTCATCGTTGAGTTAGTGCTGGCGAAGCGAGCAATATGTTTTGTATGCCTGATTATCAGAGAGGCTAGCTATAGTAATGGCAGCTATGGATCTCCAACTTGATATCCGTTACATGAGTAATTTATGAGAAGACTTAGCGGCTTTGATCTTCCATGCGTTTTGGGGTTATTTGTGTGTATTTAGTCAGCGGCCTAGGCGATTCTTGGCGAGCCCCAATCTCGTTTGAGAACTCGTTCATAGGTTACGCTGATGTCCAGTGTCAATCTCTGAAATGAGATTGCGGTCCAGTGTCACCTGACTGTGGTGCATGGCGTAGGCGGGCAGTTGCGGTAACCGGCAGTTGTTCTTTGGTGTAGCCTTTCCAGGCGCAGTAGTTCTGCCATAGGGTCTCCGGGCTGGGTAAGTCGTTCAGAGGGATTCCCCGCTCGAGAGGGCCGCCATTGTCCAGCGCGGTCTTATCGTGAAACACAAAGGCATCGCCGTTGCTGGCAAATACAAAGGGCACATCCAGTAATTTGGCGTAGTCGAGGGCCTGTTGCATGCCTTTGCCGACTTCGTGCTTATTGGCTTTAGCCTCAATCACGGCTAACGGCATACCGGGTTTGAGGTAGAGGACGATATCTGCGGATTTAACGGTTTTACGCGCACCTACTTGCCCGCGGACTATCACTTTGCCATCGCGCAACTTTACCTCCTGGCGCAGCTGGTTGTGCCGGTCCCAGCCGGCCTGCTCAATGGCAGGGAGGATACATTTGGTGATGATGTCCGCTTCGGAAAACTGCTTCTTATCCATATGATGCAGGCCTGCAGCTGGGCCACGGGGCCCTATTATGATTTTTTAATGATTATTGCGACTAAATCTATCACAGGATGGGCTTTAGGGGGTATGGAGTGGTCAGCTGGTTTGCCCGGTTTGGATGGCTGGCTAGAAGGCATTTGGAAATGCTCTCAGAATTATTTTTGTTATTTCCCGATTTTGCCATTGGATTGATGACTTTCCTGCCTTTGTTTGGGTAGATCCGGAATGCACAGGGTAGTGTAAAGAGGGGCCTCTCCGTCGGAAATCATGAAGACGGATACTCCAAGAGCGTGGTTAAGGAGGTTTTTGTGGGCTATCTGGAAAAGTGATTTGGCAGTGGAACTAACTGCCAGGCCCAACTCGTTATCTCAGCCCACAAGGGCTGGTGAGATTTCGTTCAGACCCGTCGGGCAGGCGGGTTTTCTGGGATGAGGAGACCAGCCGCCTGCACACGTGCTGGTCCGTCTAATCCTTGTGGCTGCCCTCGGGATCAGTGGCTCAAAAGGCCACTTCCTCCACTTCCCGGGCCGCCTGCTCAGTTTCTGAACGGGAGGCCTTGGCGACCAGTGCTTCGACACTGACGGACTCTGTATTGACGCCACCAAAGGCGGCGAGCAGATCTTGGAGCATGGCGGAGATCTCAAGGGTCATCACCGCAAATTCCGTATCGAAGCGCTGCGCCGCATCCTCACTGTCGACACTGTCCGCCTTTTCCAATAGCGTATCGCTGAACTTTACGCGCTTGAGGGCAAGCTGCTCATCTGCCAGGAACTCGACCCCACCGCGCCATACCAGCCCGAGTTTATAGACCTGCAGTCCGGCCACCAGGTGGTTGTGAATCTCCTCGGCACACAGCTCCTGGTTTTTGCAACGAATAACGCTGCCGCTGTCTTTGGGGTCGCGCAGCTCGCACTCGTGCCCAAACTCAAAGTGTGCAGGTGCTTCTGTCGCGGTAAGCCAGTGGGTCATCGCCTGCTGGGGCAGGTTTTTTGCCGAGAGCGGTATGACGGCGAGGCTGCTGATGGCTTCGCGCAAATTCTCCAGCATTTCCTCTGCCGCAGAGGCGGATGAAGCATCCACGACGATCAGGCCCTCGTCGGGGGCGATATATGCATATTGCAGGCGGGAGCGGGCAAAGGCCCTGGGGCGCATCTCCAGCAGTACATCGTCCTTGAGGTTTTGGCGTTCTTTGCGGCCCACCCGGCGGGCCTCTCTCTCGTAAATACCCTGTGCCAGCTCTTCCACCTTTTCATTGATCACGGCTGCGGGAAGAACCTTCTCCTGCTTTTTGGCACAGATCATTAAATAGCCGTTGGTGGCGTGCACCAGTTGACTGCCGTGGCGGCCCAGGGGTGCCACCCAGCCATAGCGGGCACTGTCCTGGCTGCCACAGGGCGTGAAGGCGAAGGCTTCCAGCAGTTCGCTCAACTTGTCGGCGTCCAGGGTGAATTCTTTGGTGAAGCGATAGAGCCGGAGGTTTTTAAACCACATACATCAGGCCATCTGTTGTTGCGTTACATGGGAAACAGCCAATTATGTAGCATCCCGCTTGGGTCAGCCAGTGGATTTTTAGCAACGACTGGTCTGCCACCAGCCTATGGGGCTCCCCAATTCCCGGGACAAAGGGAGCGCGGCGCGGCCCTTGGTGTCACCATTCAGCCATACAGCCCATATTGTATAAAATTTGGACGGGTGGATTAGGCTAACTGGGAATGGCCGGATAAGTAAAACCCCGGGAAGCACCGGATTTACGGGGTTTTTACATGCTGCCTGGGACAGCGGCTTGGCATGGGGCGGGTCTGTGGCGCCACTTGGACTTTTTTGCACCGCTGGTCGAGGACAAGCAGCCTTGACCTTCGTGCAGCGTCTTGCCAAGGGGCGCCACAGGTTCCGCTGAGGGAGTAATGAATTAAACGTAGGCACCCTGGCAGATTGTTGAAAAGGCCTCCCTGGCTTTCTTCAACCCGGGGTTTCGGCGCATGTCCGCAAACCCTCCACGACAAATCACGCAGTTACATACTTGATTTGTGGCCTGAACAGTCCTGTTCGGGGCAGCAGGCTGCTGAAAAACACTTTTTCAGCAGCCTGCTAGAAGGCAATGACTTGTCTTCAAAAGCTCGCCTTTTAGGTATTGGCGGAATCCACAAGTTTAAATTTCCATACCTGAAGTTTTCTTCTGCCCAAGAATTTTTTCACAAGGATATTAAATTTTTAGTCATTCAATAGGCCCGCTCCTGGATAAAGTCACCAGGAGCAGAAAACTACCGGGAGGCAATTTCCTGCAGGCTCAGTTTTGGTAACGGCAGGGTAATGGTGGTGTTAGGAAGCGCTTTGTTCTGCATAAAAAACTGCATGTTTTCCAATACTTCGGGTGACGACATAAACAGGTTGTGCCCGCCATACACCACCTTTACCTGGGTCAGATTGCTGAGGCCGCGTACCGCAGCTTTCTGTCCTTCAGGGTAGGTTCGCCCGTCCAGGGTGCCAGTAAATAATAAGGTAGGGATCGACGATTGCGGTGCGCTGCGAAAGGCATTCCCCAGGTCCAGTTTTTCATCCAGCCTGTTCAGCGCAGGCATCGGAAAATTCAGCCAGGTCCCCAGCAGACTCGACTCGGCCTGTCGCGTCACCAGTTTCAGGCGTGCAGGAGTAATACCAGACGCCATGTCCATGGCCAGCGACATCAGGGAAAAGCTTAGCGGCTTGTCCTGGAAAATACCGCGCTGCAGAACACCTGTCAGGGTGCGGGTGTTGCCTTTATCCAGTTCGGTGTAGGTGCGGATCAGCATTGCCAAGTATTGGTTGGGATCGGCAATCATCATACCGGCCAGGCGCTGCATGTGGTGTGCCTGAAACAGCATCTGCTGCTCACTAGCATCTTTTTTCGGTATGGCCAGCTTCAGAGGCGCCTCATGCAGACGTCGATGCACTCGTTTAACCAACGCGGGCAAGTCGGCCACAGCGGATTTTAGGGGTTGCTGATCGATCACCTGCTGGACACGGGCAAAATAAGCATCTGTGTGAGCAGGCAATTTAACCGTCTGGTTCAGGCCTTCCGCACTGGCAAGGATGGCTCTGTTAATCTGTTCGGGAAACAGTTTCATTGCTGTGAGTGCCAGGTGGCTACCGTAAGAAATTCCCCACAGGTTAACCTGCCGGGCGTTCAGGTGCTGGCGCAGGTCATTGATATCCCACGCATTTTGCACGGTGGTGTATCCGTACACGTCGATACCCTGTTCCCGCCACCTGGCCAGGCATTCGCGTGCCGCCTGCTGATATCCCTGGGCAAATGCTTTCGCAGTGACGACTTCTTTTAAGGGGATGGTGACGGAAGAGTCACATCTTGGCGCCTTTTCCGACTCGCCGGTGCCGCGTTGATCCAGTGCAATGACATCACCGAACTCCCGCATCGCCATAAACAGTGGAAAGCGCCTCCGCTTGGCCGTCCCTATCCCCGAGCCGCCGGGTCCTCCCGCCAGGTAGACCATGGGCGGCCCCTGGACGTCACCGGTAGCAGCAAAGCGTACATAATTAATGCGGATTTTTCGGCTTTGTGGATTGTTGCGGTTCTCGGGTACCCAGAAATGACCCGAGAAGGCTTCTGTGCTTTGCCCATCATTGGCAGTAAAGGTTATGGGGGTTTCGTTGGTGTAAGTCCGGGTTTCGGCCGATTCGGAATGGTCGTCCGAGGCCTGGGCGCTCAGCGCATATATGGCCAGGGTTGTGGCTACTAAAGAACCTACAAATCGCATACTATGACTCCTTATCAATGGTTGAAGCCATTAGGTCGTATGCATCGCCCCGATGCCCAGCGTTATTCGCCGAGCGGGCGGTTTTACCGGCCTGTACCGTTAAGCGGTAGCGTTTTTTCGATGAGCGGCAACAAGGGATGACGTTGAAATCAGGTCTTTTTGATCCCTGGCAGTATTTGCTATGGCTGCTGCTATGGATGAGCCCCCTCAGTAGCCTGGCCGAGGTTCCCATCCCCTTTGATGCTGCGCCTATTGTCCGCGTCTGCGAACCTATGGATATACCGGAAGGGGTGCCTGATTTTGACGGCCCGGGATGTAGGGATTTACCCCTCTATCAGGTTAACCCCCAACACACCTATTTGTGGCTCAGGCTCACCTTCGATCGCAGTTCGCACTGGCGGCGGCTCACTCCGCCTTACGGGGTGTTTGTATTGGGCAAGGCGGCCAGTCGGGTCTATCTCAACGGTCAATTATTGGGCAATAACGGCACGCCTGCGGCTGACAAGCGGGAAGTTCCCGGCACCATGGATAAGGTGTTCTATCTGCCCGAAGCTCTGCTCAAGGACAGAGGCAATGAACTGATTCTGGAGTTGTCTGGCCAGCATAGCCTGGTCGAACTGGGCTACCCCCTGCACTTTATCGGCTTTGGTCACTACAATGATCCCAGGCTTTTCGTGCAACAATACAGGGGGATGGGGCTGATTTTGACCGGCGCCTTTTTGCTTGGCGCCCTGTATTTCTTAACCGTCAGCTTTGGCCGGCATGGGCATCGCCACCAGAAGTTGTTTGGGGCCATGTGTCTGATAGCCGCACTACAATTGCTAGGGAACGTCTGAATAACTCAACAATCGCTACGGCAGTATCAGTATTTTCTGGTGCGGGCCTGAATTTGACCAAAACAACCCTGAGATTGTTTGTTTTTTCACCTGGAATCTACTTCTCAGCAGATTCCAGGTGCACTGG
>NZ_JBFLAB010000102.1:0-5842 GCF_040742695.1 Microbulbifer discodermiae
AGCTCCGGGGAATGCCGGCGACGCTTCACGGGTTTCTTAGCAGGGATAATTTCACTCATATTAGGTGTCCACTTGTTGATAGGTGGACACCTAAATTACAGCGCAGAATTTGGCTTGGTAGATGAGTTTGCCGGACGCTTACCATAAAAGGCCAACGACCTTTACTCAAATATCGTTGAGCAATAGATAAAGAATAATCTGTTACTTTTTCAATTATGACAAGTGTGGAAAAACAGTAATTTGACTCCTTCCCTTATTACTTAAATAACTTTTTTTCATATTCCAAAAACCGCCAAGCGATTGTAAAAAAACTTAAAAATTGAGAAGAGATACTTCAGAAACGTGCAGAAACAGCTTGGCTTTTTATTCAATATAAGGTTATCTGGATACTCGAAGTTCAAACACACATATAAAACATTATCCGAATAAAATATTCAAAAAATGGATGAGAGTACTGACAGTGCTGAAAACAACAAAATATGGGCAGAAACTGTGTGGTTTTAATGTGCTCAATACAACAACCGGAAAGGAGGAAATTTTTAACCAAAAACACCTCAAGCGAAAAGTGTGAGTTTCAGGAAAAAATAGTTTTTTAACAACCTGTTAGTACAAGTCACGTCTATATTGACAATCGGTTGAGCCGGGTTTGTGACGTAAAGGCTGAAACGACTGTCGGTAGGTGGTCCAGACAGCGTTTGATGACCCGGCCTGAATGAAATCTGCCATTCATTACCCGTTGCCTGGATTTGTTGGGGCCTATGGGGCGATTGCCAGCGACTTGATTTTTTGCCTGTGGTTACAGGGCCATAAATTCACAGCTGTCAATTGATTTCATGCGGCACCTTGTTTTGTTTAACAAAAAGGTGGAAATCAAAATGAAAAAAATACTAATAGCGGTAGCGTTGTTAATGCCCGGCTTTGCCACAGCCGTGCCGGATACCTGGATTGAGGTGTTTGATGGTGGCGGTGTCCTGGTGGGCCATGTTACGGAAGTGAAAGTGGGTGGCCAGGGTCTCAATACCCCCACCACCGGCTGGGTGCGCGGGCTGAGTACCGCCTTCGATCCGGCTACCGGCGGTGAATTGGGCACCTTCCGGTTTGTGGCGGATATGATGATGGCCACGCACCACAATCGCGTCTACTTTACCGGGGCCGGCTGTGCAGCCGGTGGCGGGCCCATTTACTTTGTGGTGGAGGACGACCCGGCAGCCGCTGATACCATGAATGCGGAAGGCCGTGCAGCCATGTGGATGAATGCCGAGTGGACCACCGCACCCCTACCCGCCGGGCCCATGCCCCCCGCCGCCGCCTATATGGACCCCTTTGGCCCCTGCCTCCCCAACCCCCTCGGTGTGCTGCCCGGCGCAGTCTCCCAATACCGCATGGGTGCGGGTATCGTGCGTCCATACGCGCCGCCGTTCGGGGTTATGTAAAGAAGCTTCCCTCGGGCCTAACAGGCTGTTGAAAAAGTTTTTTTCAGCAGCCTGTTGTCCTGAACAGGGATGTTGGGGCCGCAAATCAAGTATGTAACTGCTTGATTTGTCATGGAGGGTTTGCGGACATGCGCCGCAAACCCAGGTTGAGGAAAGCCAGGGAGGGCTTTTCCAACAACCTGCTAGGGAGTAACAAGATTAAAATTCGGATCAAACTGATCGAACAGCCTGCCAAATTTAACCAGTGCCAGGGGATTGCCACTTACTTTCAGGCGACCCTTCGCGATCAGGGCTGGAGCGCCTACCAGCCCACCAAACATCAGGCGCAGATCCCTGCTGCTGAGGGCCAGGCTGGCTGAGGGGGTATCGGAATGTCGATCCTGATAGCCATGCAACACTCCATTTTGCACCACCAGCAGATATTTCTGTCCACTATCGGTCATATCGATATTGAGGAAAATCTCCGTATCGGCCGCCTTCTCACCATTGAGGCGCACTGCCATGGCGTCGAACAATAACTGCAGGGGTACCTGGGCGACAATCTCCTCTGGGGGTAACATGGCTTCACGAACATCGACCCCCTGGCGCAACTCCCTGGCCCCGGAAAGATAAAAGTTTCGCCAAATTCCGGATTCGGCCTGGTAACCCAGCTGCTCGAAGCTGTCGGCCAGCAAATAGCGCGCCTGTTCATCTCCCGGCTCGGCAAACACCAGGTGTTTTAATACCGTGGCGACCCAACGGTAATCACCCTTGGCAAAATCCCGCTGAGCCCGCGCCATAATTGCGTCACGCCCCCCCATATATTCGACGTAGCGCCTGGCTGCCTCCCCCTGGGGCAGTGGATGCAGATTGGCGGGGTTGCCATCAAAATAACCCAGGTAGTGATTGTAAACCGCCTTGGCGCCAACATTGACGGTGCCGTAATAGCCCCTGTTGGCCCAGGCCCGGGACAGGCTTTCGGGCAATTCCAGCCGCTCAGCAATTTCAACCATATCATAGCCATGGTTGGCCAGGCGCAGGGTCTGGTCGTGAATATACTTGTACAGATCCCGCTGCCCGGCCAGATAGTCCACCGCCTCGCCATTGCCCCAGATAGGCCAGTGATGGCTGCTGAACACCACCTCCGTCTGCCCGCCGAACCTCTCCAGGGCGTGTTCGATATAGCGGCTCCAGGCGAGTGCATCGCGGGTCTTGGCCCCGCGCAGAGTGTAAATATTGTGCAGGGTATGACTGGCAATCTCGCTCATGCACAGGGCTTTGAACTGGGGAAAGAAAAATATCATCTCCGCCGGCGCTTCGGCCCCCGGGGTATTGATAAAAACCATTTCCACCCCGTCAACCTCCAGCTCAGCGCCAGACTCGGGAATCAAAATTGTGGGCCTGGCGATCCCGCGCTCCCCCGCGGATACCCGGTTGCCGAGACCGGATGAAACAAAGCCCTTCTCCCCCGAAGGCAGTAAATCTCCAAACTGGTAGAGTGCACGGCGCTGCATCACATTGCCCGAGCGCACATTTTCACTGATCGCCTCCTCGGTAAAACCCTGTGGTGCAATAATGTCCACAGACCCGCTTTCCAGTTGCTCCCCGGACAGTACACCCGTGACCCCGGCGAAGTGATCCGCATGACTGTGGGTAAAGATCACCGCAGTCACGGGCCTTTCCCCCAGTACCCGGTTGGCCAGGGCCAGGCCCGCCGCCGCGGTTTCCGCAGAGGTGAGGGGGTCGATAACAGCCCAACCCTGTTTCCCTTCGATCAGGGACATATTGGCAAGGTCCATGGAACGTATCTGATAGATACCGTCCACAACCTTATAGAGACCCTGGTTAAGGGCATTGAGCTGGGCCTGGCGCCACAGGCTGGGGTTTACCGTATCCGCGGGTTCCCCCTGCAGAAACTGCATCCGGGCCAGGCCATAGACCTCCCGACCTTCAGCGTCGTTCACCTGCGCATCGGGAATCGCTGCCATAAATCCACGCCTGGCCAGCTGGAAATCCGCCCGATCGCCAAAGGGCAGTTGTTTTGCGAATGACTGATTGTGGGCAATTGTCGCCCTGGAAGCGGGTTTAATCTCCGCATTCAGGGGTCGCGTCCCTGGCTCGGTTTTCGTACCGCAGGCCATCAGAAACACAGGTAATACCAACAGCAAGGCACGCATCGAAACTCCCCTCAAAGCCGAATTGGTTTGACGCTCCAGTTTACACCAGCGCTAGACCGCTGTGACGCCGATGGCGCTATCGCAGCCAGACGAACCTCTTAAATTCTGTTTTAATAACCCGTCTCAATATCGTTATTTCGTCTAACTGATTAAATTTCATTCACACAAGGACTGGATTTCCGATTGCCCCCTCTATGGATGGGATATTATGGAATACAGGGACGATCGAATTGGGTTAGCCAATTACGGCTAGAAGCCGGATAAAGGAGTTGAGTAAAAATACTATTCCAGACTTAGTGGCTTGAAGGCGTCAGCCACGATCACCGGGGTTCCGAATGGGTATCTTATCGCTACTCTTTAATCTATCCGATTGCGGAGAGCAGGAATACAATAAGAGGCGCGAGCAGAGAGCTTTTGAGTCAGTTCCCCTCCGTGAAATTATATCGGTAGCTAAAGGCTTTAGTTGAAGTGCCGGGCTAATAATAGATATGACTGATCAGGGAATAGCCATTGAGACAACCGTCACTCTGGATAATTACCGTCGAGCCCATAGACCTGATGACCAGCGAGGCCGACAGCATTGCCGAATTCTTATTGTCAGCTATATCCAGAATATAATATTGCTGTTGAGAACAGCCCTCCATCTCCGTCATGGATTTCAGCTGTACCCGCACAAAGTTACTGCCAATGGTTAGCTGAGAAATTTTAGCTGGCGCAGAGTTGGTCAATGCCAGTACGTCATTCCCTACTATAGTAGCAAGAAGTGGGAAACTGGAAAATATTCTTCTTATAGTCATTTTCACTTTGATCCTAACAGTGTTCCCAACCAGAGCATGGACATAGCGACAAATATTCATCCTTCCCTAACCATTGTTGACTTCACTATTTTGACACCAATACTTTATTTATTAGAACTTAAATTGTTATCTTTAACTATAGGCGCCTGCAGTGAATCAAAAGGAGCTGGTTTACTAATAGAATTTTCGGCCATAAATTTTTTGAGCTCATCTCCAGCAAGAATCACTCTAGATTTCCGCTGCTTAAGCAATTCATATACCGGCTTTCTCGACTCTACAGCAGCAGAAAAATTATTTCGGTCAGCGTATCCACTATCAATTAAAAAATCCACAAATTTTAGTGCTTTCTCATAATTAAATGCTGATAAAGTTGCAAGTAATGCCGCAGCGAGCTGAACCTTTTGCTCAACTCCTCTACCAAAATATGCCATAAAGGCAACGTTATAAGCAGCATCCAAATGGCCCTTTCGAGAAGCCTTCTCAAAATAAGAGTAGGCCATCTCATGACTAAGCTCAACGCAAATACCTTCGTTGTAAAAAACCCCTTGCGCGTATAAATATGCTGGACCTTCATCCAACATAGAACTCACAATATTCTGCGCCTTGCATGGTTTTTCTTCAGAGATATATTTTTCTATCAAAAGCATTGAATAATTTTTCATACTTAACTTAAGTACTAAAGTTTCTAGCTGGGCCAAGCTAAGCTCTTTTTTTCGCCCATTGGTTAGGTAACTTTTCTTAATCTCACTGTTCAAAACAGCAAGTTTACAACTATCTTTATCAAGCGATCCAATTTCTTGGAATTCGCAGTTCTCTTCAATCAGGAAATCAAAACTTTCTCTAGTTTCCTCTTCTGCAGTACAAGCAAAAGACATGATCAAAAGCAATACAGTTAATGTAGACTTATTCATTATCTCCTCCATAGCTCACCTCCGGAACATTAAGAGATTCATAGACGGCAATAGGAAGTGACTGAACAAAATAATACCAGGGCTTAAAATTATTTGGGTCGGAGTAAAATTTTGGCGTCTATCATATCATATTACCTCTTGAATTCCCCCACCTTAACGACAAGGGATACCATTGCAGGGTCCTGGGCTGGGGTCATTCAGATGGAAGAATGGGCCGATGTGAAATGCTACACTCCGACAACCGGTAAAACTTCCTATTCCACCCCATCCTGGCCATCGTACGACTCATAGAGGTAGTCGCAATATGGTGGGGGCCCCTTCACCGCCAATGTCCCAGTTTGGTCCAAACTAGTCGACAAGGGCATCGGCGTCAGAACGAAAGAGGTGGACATCTCGGAGTTTCTAGGGCCTGTTAACACTAATTTTGATAAAATCTGCGTTTATGGAAATCACAAAATCGCAATTCAAAATTATCGAACACCTGCTGCCTTTACAGCGAGGTAACGTCAAAATACCGAATATACAGGTCATAAACGCTGTTTTGT
>NZ_JBFLAB010000103.1:0-5659 GCF_040742695.1 Microbulbifer discodermiae
GGAACAGTTCGCGCCGTGTTTTGCGTTTCTTGATAGTGTATTCGGCTTCGGCGAAGGTCAGTTGGCTCATGATTGAATCTGTGTATGTTGGAAATGGGGTAAATTATGCCAGACTGGAGCAGTTTTTCAGAGGTTCCCTAGTATCCGAAATCACTGCGGCGAGTAAACCTAAATTCTGGGCAACTATTCTTTTCAAGATGATACGTAAACTGGAACCGTTAGCTTGTGTAGAGCTTGGCTCTTGCGTTGGAATTTCAGCCTCTTATCAAGCTTCCGCTCTAAAGATTAATGGTAAAGGAAACATTATTACACTTGAAGGCTCAGATGAGATAGCCAATATTGCAAAGGACACCTTTGAAACCTTTGGGATCAAGAATGCATCTGTTGTGACAGGCCCTTTTCACGAAACCCTTAGCGGTGTTTTTGAAACATCCAAACCTATCGACTTCTTTTTCAATGATGGTCATCATGATCATGATGCAGTTATCCGATACTTTAACCAGGTAATACCTTACCTATCAGATGCAGCAGTCATTATTTTTGACGATATCTCTTGGTCATCAGGAATGAGAAAAGCTTGGATGGAAATAGAAAACAATGAACGGGTTTCAGCGTCAATTGACCTTAACACTATGGGTATAGCCTTAATTGACAAGACCATGAATACTAAAGAGAGGTTTAAGCTGCCATTGTAAGCAATGGGCAACGAGGGCATTCAAAATTTTGGATTGTTTTAATTGGGATACTGATGCTCCTTGTTCCGAAGTACAACCCTGGTTTTTAGAACTGCCGCACTCTTGCTAGGTAGCGTGGTTGGTTTGCTATGCTATACATTTTATGCAGTTAGCATAGCAGTATATAAACTAAGTAGCATCGGGTCAGGGATTATCCTTAACAAAGCTAAGTACTACCGCCAGTAAAATTAGTTAGACCCACAGCCAGCCGTCCTAACCAGGTATAAAATGACTACAAGGTGTCAAATATGGGACTCTTAATGAAAATAGGTAGTAATCGAGCGATAAAGAAAATTGCTAAGAGGCTCCCGCCATTTTTAGTAACATCCTATGGTTACTCCGAAACCTATACACCTGGCCAAGTGGGCACGGCTGTTGAAAATACAGGCTGCTCCTCTGACTATATTGATCATGCTTATGCGATGTTCTGCGATAAGGCATCCTTCAATGAAGTATCATCCGGCAATTATGAAGCACTACACCAAGAAGTAGCGGATCTTTGCTTTAGCGGCAATGCCAGCTTTGGGTTCTCCGACGCAACGGCCTACTCTGGTGATGTCGGTGCAGGTGATTGTGGCGGAGGCGGTGGAGACTAAATATTTAATCGATGCATACACCAGCCAGGTTTGCCCGGCCACTGGCTGGGCTGCCTACGCTACGCATCGACGGACCGATGATTTAGAAATTATATGAATAAACTATGAAATACATTCTATCAATTGCCTTCTTTTTAACCTGTTCAGTTACCAATGCTGAATCACTTACAATAGATACATATCGAGTCGATATTGATCCTTGCAAAGAAGGCGAAGTGACTTGTGAACCCAGGCTTTTTATAATCACCGAGCTAGCAACCGGGGATAAGTCTAGATATCTCGGAAAAAATTTATTCGCAATAGGTACAGATAGTAAAGCTCCGTGTCGCCACCAAGGTTATGAATTCGGAACCTATCATGGAAAATACTTACTGTATCTTGATGGTAAATTAGAGTTTCTAAATAGATCCGGTGAGCTGGTGATGTCCGAGAGCGGCACCTGGACAGATTAGAATCACATAATAAGCAAAGGCAGTCGGATAAATTTCCTCTGTCGCTACAATTTGCCCGCTACTTTGGGCGTTAGTACTCTAGATAGAGGATCGCAAACGATGTCAGATACTGAGAATAACTACAAAGATTCTAGCAGCCTTACCAGTTGGGTAAGGTATATGCTGTATGCTCAAATTGCGGTGATCATAATTTCATTATGGTCCAATTTTCTGGAATACCAATTACTGTCTGACTATCAAAATGGTGTATATATCTCCCAAGAGGAGGCGGTTGCAGATGGCGAAGCGAGCGACCAAAGGCAGCAGGTCATCGCCCTCTTCTATTTAGTGGTTTTCATTGTTTCGGGTTTTGTGATTCTTCGATGGATTTATCGGGCAAACTATAATGCTCGCCAGTTAGGTGCCAGAGACATGGAATTTACGCCTGGCTGGTCGATCGGCTATTACTTCATTCCTATCTTGACTCTTTGGAAACCCTTTCAGGCTATGAATGAAATTTGGAAGGCGAGCCACAATCCGAGTGATTGGTCTACCCAAAAGGCTGGTTCAATCCTTGGGCTTTGGTGGTTTCTCTGGATTGTTACAAACGCGCTTGGTCAAGCAACCTTCCGTATATCAATGCGGGCAGAAGAATTGCAGGAACTTATAAATGTCAATATCATCACGCAAATTTCAGACGCACTTTCAATCCTGCTTGCGTTAGTAACACTTTCTATTGTCAATTCCATATACCAGGCTCAATATGCCACCTATAAAAGTGCTAGCCAGTAAAGAAACAGGAAGTGAAAGCCGCCATTTTGCTATGACTCTCCCGCCCGTGCATTTGAGCGGAAGGTACAAATATCGTCATTGAATAGTTCGCTTTAATATGGAGATTAAAATTTATGCATAGTAATAAAGACCCTAAGAAAAAACGCGGTAGTGGAATCGGAGTCGGCGCCGCCATTGGCGTTGCTATAGGAACAGCCTGGGGAGCTTCATCTGGTGATTTGGCCCAAAGTATTGCTCTGGGTGTTGCATTCGGAGTTGCAGTGGGGGCGTTTTTTAATTTCACATAGAACAGAAATCGGCCGCCAAACGAGAAATGAAATAACTTGCTCGTCATATAAGTAAACGCTATACAAAACATGAATCTGGTGAGCGGCCGAATTCTATAGTTCATATGGGAAGGATATGGGATACATATATCTGGCAATTGCAATTATCGCTGAAGTTGTAGCAACCAGCGCGCTCAAAGCGTCTGATGAGTTCACAAAGCCAACCCCAAGTATTGTCGTAATCGTTGGCTACGGTGTTGCTTTCTATTTTTTGTCTCTGGTTTTGAAAACCATCCCCGTTGGCGTGGCCTATGCAATATGGTCGGGTCTGGGTATTGTTTTGATTTCCCTGGTAGGATTAGTTACTTTCGGTCAAAAATTGGATTTCGCCGCTGTCATAGGGATTTTGCTGATTATCGGCGGTGTGGTTGTTATGAATGTATTTTCAAATACAGTTGGACATTAAACATAATGATTGACTTAAGTTGAGTTTAACCATAAAAGCGTGGCTCCTATGAAACATCCAAAAAAACGTCTTGTCTGCTGAACAGTAATCGCTATCCTGCATGGTTTTTCTGTTCACAAGAGAGGCACAGAATACTAAAAGTTAAAACTGAGATCTCTACATGTACCCAGAACTAATTAACAAAAAAATGCCTCTAAATGTGATTTCTACGGAGTATTTTCACAGCTTATAGAAATTCTCAGGTTCCAATTGTGAGCCGCAAGACCATAGCAACAATAGTAATCTCTAACCTTAGTATTTCTTTTATTGGCATTTTATTTATGGAACAACAAATTTTAATTTTGCTAAACGGGGAAAATTATGGAAATCAATTTGATACATAATAGCCTAATTGCAAGTATTACTCTATTCTGTATTGCCAGCATTGCTGAAAGTGACAGTAAGAGCGCGCCAGAGATATCGGAATTTGACGTCAACAACTTATCCTATTCTTTCGAGCAAACACTACCGGATTTGGATAACGCCTATATAGATTCAAACCCATCCGCTACTACGGATGGTATTACGGTTGGCGGGTTGTTATCTGGTGGTAACAGCAGAGATTCCATTATTGCACTTGCTCGTGAGCTAGGGCGTGATGAACATGGGGATTATGATAGCCTGCTCATTTCACATAAAGACAAACTGGTTTTTGAATCGTATTACAAGAAAGGTCGCCTGAACCTCCCTCACTTCCAAGCGTCAGTCACCAAGTCCTACCTGTCAATAGCTATTGGTCGAGCCGTCCAATTGGGGCATCTCACTATGGCGGACCTGGACAAACCTATAGGTTATTTCTTTCAAGAACTTAAGCCTGATCAACTGCTGGATGGTGCGGAAAATATTACTTTGAATCATTTAATGAGTATGCGTTCCGGCATTCGATTAAATGATGAAAAGCTAAGACTCATCATGGATAACAGCTCTAAAACAAAAGGTTATAATATTGTCCAGGGGCTTCTAAAATACAGTGCAGCTATAACACCCCAGTCTCAAACTTTCAGCTATCAGGATTCCGACCCGCGGATTACAATGCAGATCCTTGATCGCGTGGTCCCAGGAACTGCGGAAGATTTCATCAGGGATGAGGTACTGGCAAAACTCGGAATTACCGTTTACGGCTGGAGAAGCGATATTAATGGTTTGCCTATTGCGGAGAGTGGTTCCAGCATTAGATCACGCGATATGCTCAAATTGGGGACATTGGTTAACAATAGCGGTCAATGGAATGGCGAGCAGCTTATTTCGGCAGAATTTTTAACTAAGGCCACTAGTAATATCACCAAGCCAACGGAGGATTGGATACCCGATACCTTTAATTATGGCTACTTTTGGTACCAAATGGACCTGCCAATCACGGATAAAACCTATAAAGTTAATCTCGCCTGGGGGGCTGGTGGACAGCGTATTATAGCGGTGAAGAAGCTTGACCTGGTTGTTGTTATCACCGGTCATGACAGGGAGGATAAGATAATGAATGAAGTTTCAACCAGGGTCCTGCCTGTATTTGCCAAGCCCTAACCCTATAGCAATCCCGGCAGGGGCGATGCTGTTGGTCGGCACGCCTCTGTCGGCGCTGGAGTTGTTCGCAGATGACCCATGGAGCCACAATCCGGCCGCTTTATGAGAGGGAGCAGGACATACCTCAGCTGGCGGCGTTTTTTGAAAGTGAATGGCCCTCCTACTATGGGCCATCTGGCCCCGGTGACGCCCTGGCTGATATCCAGAGCTACGCCAGCGAGAGCGCATTACCGCGCGGCCTGGTGGCCTGCATAAACGGTGTCCCGAGCGGGTTTATGGCCTTGAAGCATGATTCCATAACAGTGCGGCCAAAGTTGGGCCCCTGGGCTGCAGCGGGCTATGTCGTTCCCAATATGCGTGGCCGGGGACTCGGCTCAAAGCTATTGGCCGGCATAGAGGATACCGCGGCAACTATGGGTTTCCGCAAAATTTATTCCGGCACCAGCAAAGCACACAATTTGTTGCTGGGTGCTGGTTGGGCTGAGGAGGAGGTGCTGGCTTATAGTGGTGAAATAGTCACTATCTACAGCAAACAACTCTAACAACCCTGGTTATAGTCGCTCTACAACTAACCAGGCAATCTGGTTGGGAATCGCTCATTCATTGGATATTCCCCCTTGAAAAGCTGTACAGCTACATCAAATTGCTTGCTTTCCATGGGAAATTCAACCTGGGGTAGCCTGATTTCTCCGGACAGTCCCGATTGTTACCATAGGCAATTGGGAGTATGTAATGACTATGAGAAAGACTTATTCAATAGAGTTTCGTTCAGAGGCCGTAAAGCTGGTCCTTGAGCAGGGCTTGACGCAGGCGG
>NZ_JBFLAB010000104.1:0-5471 GCF_040742695.1 Microbulbifer discodermiae
CCCTGCTGAAGCGAGGTGCTGCGAATCCAGCTTTCCAGGGTCGCTGCATCATGAGCGGTAATTGTAAAAACGTCCGGAGTATCCATGGGGCAAGTATACATGAAATCAAATCACGTAACCTTATTTTCCGCATAGCCCACTAGGGCAGCATTGTCCGTCATCCGCGGGCGAATAGCTGGGTTTCAAGCCTCAATATACCGCCACATACCGGGGGGTCTCGCGCATACGAAAGGATATGTTGTGGTAAAGGTTGACTAAAACTTTCGAGTGATATTATTATGATATCATAAGAATGTCAAATTATAGGATTTCCAATGATCACAGAGAAAAAAGCGTTTACGGTCAACGGTTACGGCATGGTCGCGGTTTTGTTGTTGTTGCAGCTGGTTTCTGCGGGCATGGTGGTGAGGGGGGTGGTGATGGTAGATTCCGCCGCCATTGCGGGCTGGATCCTTGCATCTTTGGTTGTCGCCTTCTGCTGGCACGGGTTGTTTCTGGTGGCTCCCAACCAGGGCAAGGTGCTGCAACTGTTCGGTAAGTATGTGGGCACCGAGCATGTTACCGGGCTGCGTTGGACTAACCCTTTGATTTTTACGCGCATACCCATCTCGTTGCGGGTGAGAAACTTTGAAAGTGGCAAACTCAAGGTCAACGACGCCAACGGAAACCCCATCGAAATTGCGGCGGTGGTGGTGTGGAAGGTAGTGGACTCCGCCGAGGCTTACTTTGAGGTAGACGATTACGAGAGCTTCGTTACCATCCAGAGCGAGGCAGCGCTACGCAACGTGGCCAACGAATACCCCTACGACAATCATAGTGATGAGGTTCTGTCCCTGCGCGGCGACCCAGCCGGTATCGCCGGAAAAATCCGAGAGCAGGTGCAGGAGCGCCTGGGCAAGGCGGGCATAGAGGTGATAGAAACGCGCATCAGTCACCTCGCCTATGCGCCGGAAATCGCCCAGGCCATGTTGCGTAAACAGCAGGCTAGTGCTGTGCTGGCGGCTCGCCGGTTGATCGTGCGCGGCGCGGTGGAAATGGTGACCGATGCGATCAAGTCCCTAGCAGAATCCCAGGAGCTTGAACTGGACGAAGAGCGCAAGGCCAATATGGTCAGTAACCTGCTGGTCGTCATTTGCGGCGAGCAGCAGGCGCAGCCTGTTATCAACAGTGGCAGTCTCTATTAAGCCATGGCGAAGAAAAAAGCCTTTCCACTGAGAATCAACGAGCAGGTGTTGGCGGCCATGCAGCGTTGGGCTGACGATGATTTGCGCAGCGTGAACGCTCAGATAGAGTATGTGCTGCGCGATGCACTGGTGAAATCCGGTCGTGTCAAACTGGTGCAGAAGGTGGTGACAGAGATTGAGGAAAAGGATGGAGATTCCGTAGACAACTAGCAGGCTGTTGATTTTGTCGCCCGGGAACATTGGGCTAGATACAATACGAAAAATATAACCCATAGAGGATTTCAGTTCAGTGCGCCGTATGGAGGTTTTTCAGGAGTCTCTTTTAACAACAGTGCAGTTGGAATCGTCTGTTCCAGCAGATCACCCACTGAGGCCGATCAAAGCGCCCCTGGATGAGGTGATGAAGAACTTCAATTGGCTCTTCAGAAGCATATGTTGTGAAACCGGGAGGGAGTTCATCACGCCAGAACGTCTTATCAGGGCGTAGTTACTCCAGGCGCTTTACACTATTCGCAGTGAACGGCAGCTGCTTGAACAAATTAACTACAACCTCCTGTATCGGCGGTTTGTCGGCTCAACGATTTGTGACAACGTCTGGAATCACTCCACATTCAGCATTAATCGGAATCTGCTGCTGGAAAACGATGTGATTATGTAGCTGTTCGAAGAGGTGGTTGAGCTGGCTGGCAAACGCAAGTTTCTTTCCGGCGAGCACTTCAGCGTAGACGGCACCCTGATTCAAGCTTAGGCTTCGCAAAAGAGCTATCGCCGTAAAAATGACAGCAGCGACCCTCCTGCGCGTGGTGGTCGCAACAGCGAAGCGAACTTTCACGGTGAAAAGCGCAGTGACGTCACCCACGAGTCGAAGGTGGACGGTGATGCGCGGATGGTAAAGAAAGGCCCTGGTAAAGAATCAGGCTGTCGTGCATGGGTCATACTGTGATGGAAAACCGGAACGGCCTGATTGTGAAGGCCGTGGCCAGTCTCGCTACTGGCAAAGCTGAGCGGGAAACAGCTGCTGGGGAGGGTTCACACTAAATCCTGTATAATCACTGTACGAAAATTACAGCGTGATAACGTGAAAATATCTAACCTATAGGTGCTGAATACCAATCTCAACATGCCTATCTTAATTCCACGGCTGTAAATACTGATCCAGGCGAAACTGGGCATTAAAAAACGGCCCTCAATCTACCAGTAAATCACGAGTTGGCTGGATCATTAACTTCATATGGTTGCAGTCGGAAACAACCGTACCGCAGCATTTTCTCTGTCTCCAGGGCAGGTTAGGGACGCGCCGGAGGATTGAAAGCTACTGAAAAGCGTTAAGAACTGCGGTTTAGGTAATGCCAAAGTGATCGTGGGTAAGGCCTACGAGAGTAATGGAACTCGGCAGTTGGTATTTGACTTTGGCATAGAACCTGTCGTGTCACCGAAAAGTAATCAATTGAGTACTTGGGAACATGACAGGGAGATGTACAAAAAGCGGAATGAAGTGGAGAGACTGTTTCGGCGTTCGAAAGGCTTCAGAATAACTTTCTCTCGCTTTGATAAGCTGGATGTTATCTTCATCTTCTTCATTCACTTTGAGTCAACTATCGATACTTAAATCGCTATGAACAAGCCCTAGCGTGAATTATAATCCGCGTGACCGATTTTGGGCGAAGCAGCGAGAGATGCACGTGAGTTCAATGGTCAGTGTCGAAGAGATTTGAGACACAGTTCCGACTTGCGCGTATGAGGCTACGTTCATGAGGGCGAAACTTGCTCCGTTCCGCCGTTCGTCCCCGGGAAGGTCTTTGATGGCAAGGTCAAATGAATCAAGTATTTGTTGGAGAGTCTTTAAGTTTACGTCTGTCTGCAATGCATCGCTAAGCTGGGCCAGAAGGGTGGCGTAACCACGGTAAAACTCACTCGGACATGTGGGGTCGTAGCGCTGTGCCCACAGTGATGGGTCGGTGACTCCTTGTTTGGCGAGATGTGCCAGGGTGTCGTCGTTCAACCACGCGTGCAGTATGTTTGCGCTCATCGGATCGCATTGGCTTCGTGCACTGCGCCGATCTCCTGGGGCACGCTTGTCATAACTGTGAGAAACGGCTTTGTGGTGTGGTCGTCGTAGCGGTGGCCACATTCCTCGCATATGTCACCCTGTCCTCTAAATGCTTGACAGGAGCAGAGACGACACTGCCCGAGGCCACATCGAACCGGATATTCCTGCTTAGGGCCAGTAACAGATATGAGCCGCATGGCCGAACCTCCTTGATCAGCTAAGATGTACACCGGGATAACAGGCCAAGTCTAATGTTAAATTCTTTGGTGCGATCATAATTCGAGAATGAAACCAGCGGTCGTGACTAGTAAGCATCCGGTGCAGTAATTTGTCAGAAAACTCACTCTTATCATTTTATCAAAGACGATCGCACCTGCAAGCCTAAAGCCTACTTAATTCAAAGAAGTAGCTAGCGCTTAAGAGAAAAGTGAGCTTAGCAAGTTCAGACAGCTTGCAGGCGGTTTTTTCCACGTTTATTTCGCTTTTTTCTACTACGAGGTTACCTGGCGGGCTGTTGATTTTGTCGCGCGGGAGTATTGCGCCAGATACAATACGGGAAACTATAACCCATAGAGGATTTCAGTTCAGTGCGCCGAATGGAGGTTTTTCAGGAGTCTCTTTTAACAACAGTGCAGTTGGAATCGTCTGTTCCAGCAGATCACCCACTGAGGCCGATCAAAGCGCTCCTGGATGAGGTGATGAAGAACCTAAATTGGCTCTTCAGAAGCATATATTGTGAAACCAACAGGGAGTCCATTCCGCCAGAATCCCAATAGGGAATTAATAAAGGAGAGCACAATGATGTTTTCTGATTCAATGTTGACTCTCAAGATCTATTGACGCAGAATAATTTCTCTTGTTCAAGATTAGTCTTTGATATTTAAAAGTAAAGGTTTAAAAATCTAAAGTCACACAATGATCAATGCTATAAATAAATTATTTAGGTTGAATCATTCTTCGACCATTCCATCAAACGTGACATTCTTTATCGATCTGGCCGGTTATCTAGCTGTTATCTTTTTGATTCGGGAAGTCTATTTTTCTGAGTTTAATTTTATTGCTAATGGGCTATTTTGGTCATTCACGACGCTAGTATTCGCGTCTTGGCGCATGAGAGTTCGGCAAATAAGCTGGAAGGATTTAGGATTATGCATGCCTGACGACTTAATGAAAGCACTTATAGCAACTGTTGCCACACTAGCCTTGACTATCTTGCTGATTATCTTATTTGAGATATTTAAAGATGTAATTGAAACTCCACTATCGGTTGATAAATCTGACGAGCAAGCTGCTTCCAAGTTTGGAGAGTTAAAGGATAACTGGTGGCTTTTTCTATCTTTGATTCCTTTTATTTGGCTCCAGTCTTGTTTGGAAGAAATGCTTGACAGGGGATTTTTGTTAACCTGGATTGAGAAAACACTATCCAGTACCATTTTCGCAATGGTGATAGCTGTTGTATTACAAGCGCTGATTTTTGGTTTTCGACACTCTTATGATATTTCAGAAAGGTCAATAACCGTAGCGCTTATTGGACTTGCTATGGGAATTTGTTACGTTGCGTTTGGACGCAATTTGTGGCCATTAATAATCGCTCACTGCGTTTTGAATACTATATCGATGATTGAAAGGGTTTAGCTCGAATAGGTTTTACTAACTAAAGAAAAAATTCCAAGAGACTTTTCAAAATAGTCGTTATCCATCGCTAGTTCATAATCCATAACGTTTCAAGTGTCTACAGAAAAACCATGGAAAGTAATAGGTACTTTATACCTCCAAAACACAAAAGGACCAATAAACTACCATATGCGGGCCAAAATGTAAGGTGGTGTTGGGGGGGGCGAGCTAGAAACCCGCCTTTACCCGATTGGGGTAACTTACGGTCACTGTACTTCTATAGAAGCACATAATTCATCCATGTTTTTAGATTGCATATTGTCCTGAAGAAAAGGGTTCTGAGTGGCAATCTTTTCTCTCGCTACATCGTCTTTAGCTGAGATCACTTGTTGTATCCAGTCTCTATAAGATGAAACCCTGGTGTATACTTCAGTGACCCCATATTCGCCAACATCATAAAACCATGAGTCGGTACGTGAACTGTAAGCGTCCGGGCATCACACCTTGTCAGCAGGAACCCAGTTATGGGGCAGCAGCTCGCCGATAGCACTGGCGCGATGCATCGGTAATCGCTGCATCACATCTTTCAGATACGCAAAGGGATCATGACCATTCAGCTTGGC
>NZ_JBFLAB010000105.1:0-5400 GCF_040742695.1 Microbulbifer discodermiae
TACTGCTTGAGGAACTCTGTCAGACTGATACCTTTCTGAAACTGTACTTTGTTGCGGGCCATGGCAGATCCCCTTGCAGATCAATAAGATGACTGTATTTATATACAGTTATCTATAGCTTAGCAAGAGTGGTAATTAGGTAATATTGAGAATGGTCATTCCAAATAGAATTGCAAATATACCGAGAATACTTAACAAAAATATCTCAGTCAGATTTCGCTCAAAAACTTTAAAGTCAAAAACCGATGAACATATAAAAATAAATACCCAATACATCAGCAGAAATACGGTAACAAGCGCAATTTTATTCGTTATTTTTACGACATTCATTAGTTATGCTCCCTGTTCTTTTACTGCCCCCCAAACAGGGCATAATTTTAAATGACAAGCCTTGGCAACATAACGGGGCAAGCCAATATACTGTATCTTTATTACTAAACAAAATATAAACCGAAATTACTTTGCATTGCAAATCAACCTTGAGATTGATACCGCATATTTGGTTTAAATTTTTTGGTCATGCCCTGGCTTGCAGGAGACACAAGTCGATAGCCAAGTTTTTCATAGAACATTGGTTCATCGGCAATCATCGAAATGTATGATCCCTCCAGTGCCACTGAGGCCAAATAGCTGTCTATATACTCCATAATTTTTCTGCCCAACCCTTTTCCCTGGTAACCTGGATCTACAGCTACATCAACAACCTCAAAATTACATGCGGCATCACCAACTACGCGCCCCATTGCAATCAGCGTTTCAGCATCTCTGATCGAGATACCATATAAACTGTTTGGCAGTCCAATTCTTGCAGCTTCCAAGGATTTTTCTGACAAACCTGCTTTCACACGCAGATCACAGTATTCCCTTGGGCTTGGAACCTTTTCTTCGTATTTTATGCTCATTCTGCGCCACTCCCATTAGTACGCCGTGGCATACAAGACATACCCGGCCATAAATACCAGACATAGCTGGCAAAGTACACTAATTTTACCCACTATAAGCAGACATGCATTTAGGTATGCTTTACGTGACAATTTCGTTTATAGGGTCCTTGCCTGAGATTTCTATTTGCAGTGTGGCAACGCTTACGATGATAGAGGAATTTAATTTATCCACACACGCTAGAGCTAGCCTGTCCTTTTTCTGATGTGAACTGGTTGTAACGACTCCGCTTTGCTTTGCTTAATTCCAGTTAGATGCGTATTTTGAGGGAATGAGGTGTCTACTTTTCATAGATAATCTGAAGTCATATTACCTGCCTTATGAACGGAGTTGAAGTGCGAAGCGCACAAAGTACGTCCTCGGCAGGCCTTTTGTCAGGAATCAGCTTTAGAAACTACTTGTTCCTCGGGCTGTGCCGCTACAAAGCCAAAACAGATTGCGGCGCATGATAGGGCAATCCCCGGGATGAAGGCCCCCAGCCAAAAGGCCAAGCCTACATTTGCTGCTACCATTATTGTTATAAAAGAGGCAATAACCCGAATACCATTTTGAAAAAAGACTAAGGATGCCCCCAGAATAGCCAGTCCTATCAATTGAATAGATACGTGAATAAAAAGAACAGGAAATATACCTTTTAAAACCGGCGCAATATTTGACTGGGTAATCTCGCCACTTATCCAGTTGAAACCAGAGCCATGAAACAGCCCCATACATAAAAGAAGCAGGCTCCCAACTATGCAAGACCATTTAATTAAATTCGACATTATAAACCCCTAATTTTTATATTGTGTTGTCGTGATCACTATTATTCTTAATACCATCCCGAAAGCACCTCTGTGTCAGCTCTCAAAGATTTTCTTTAAACTCAGATAGTTATATGTGCAATTGGCGCGATTGTCCAAAATAGAGACATGGCCATTGAGTCCACTGCCCTGGAATATACCATTACTGTGGCTTCGTGTATTTTCCCGTTTTCTCGGTGATATTGTTCTTTCCCCCAAAGATAAGGGGTGCGGTAAATGAGGTTCCGGTTCTTATCTGATCAAATCTTCAACAAAGCGATACCACTATCCGGATACGGTTTTCCCCAGGGCATACTCCATCTCGCCTAAGGAAGTAGCTTTGTATCGGGTGGAAAGCCACTGGCAGCCACATAGACTGTGCGTACCTCCCCTTGGTGAAGGCAAGGGAAGGCAGGCACTGGCGGTACCGCTTTGGGCGCCCCGTATTTCGTGACGCCCTACTCTTGGGTCAAGATCGCTTTCGCTTGGTCGGTTTGGGTTGGGCTGGTGTATGGGAAGAGGGGAACATGGCCTGGTGGTCCGCCAGCTCCCAGGCTTGCTCCTGCAGCTCAAATAAGCGCTTGAGCCAAAGGGGGCGACCAACTTCGCATGGCGCAATGTCCAACTCCACGATATCGTCGTGGATGGCTACGGGCGTAATGGTATAAAAGCTTTCCAGTTGTAGTGGCTCAGACAATCTACAGGGGAATACGGCCATCTTTATAGGCTCCTTGAATCGCCTGGGGCGGAAAGGCGCTGACAAAGCAATTGGCTTTACGCCGTTTCTCTCGCCGCAGGCGCGGTCCTTAGGGAAAATAAGAGATAAATCCGGGGAGAGGCCACGTAGCCGGGGCGGTGCGCGGCTGAAGTAGAGCACCACACCAATGGTCGCGCTACGCCACAGGACACCCCGGCGCCAGGGGCGGGGGTGGCCAATAGAGCCCGGCTTCAGGGGGAACCTTATTGAAGACGAGCGAATGTGTGGCGTATCATCCAAGACAGCCTCGCTAGATATCTCTAGTATCTTTCGGGGTTAGCCATCTCTCGGTGTTGCCGCACCGGGAGGTGGCGCCTATGCCTTACTCACGCGATCATGGTGTAGTCCTTCCCTATTTATTGACGATTCGTTGTAGCTATAGATTTCCCGCGAGCGCCGCCATTACAGGGCGTTTCGCGGGTTAAGTGACGAGAACTGCGGTATTTTTTGGCTGCTTATCTATTTTTTGCTGTTTTTTGCTGTTTTTTGCTGTTTTTAGCTGTTTTTAGCTGTTTTTTCTTTGCCTGTACCGGTTCAGCGGCTGGGCGCTATGGCAGCAAAGCTACCGTATTCGTTTTTTGCAAATAATTCAATCAAGCGGTAGCTTTAAGCGACAATGAGTGTGTTTTTCCTTTATTTCCCCTTAGGCTGACAAGGACGCCTTCCGGTAGCCCCTTTTACGCGATAGAGTGTTGAAAAGTTAATCAAGGACAGTTGGCTCTATGATTCAACACAAATATGCAGCTTATTCTCTGCTTATTTCGGTATACGCACTCGTTTTCCAGGCAAAAGCCGTGGAAATCGACAATATCACCTTCAAACCCACTCCGCTGAATGTCAGTGCAGGCCAACCGGTAATTACCGTTCTGGACTTCAATGCTGATGGCGCTGTTGATGTTATTTTTTCCAGCTATACGGCCAGTAATGCTGCGATTTATCAGGGCAACGGACGGGGTGGTTTAGTCAAAGTGGGCAGTGTCCCGGTTGGTGAGAATCCGTCAGATATGGCAGCTGCCGACCTCAATAACGACGGCAATGCCGATTTGGTAGTGGCCAACCACGAAACCGACTACGTCAGCCTGCTGTTGGGTGACGGAAAGGGGGGCTTTAAAGCATCGCCTCTATCGCCACTGAAAATAGATGTGAAACCCCATATACATGTGGTTAAGTTGGCTGATCTTGATGGCGACAAGAGACTAGACCTGATTGTCGACAGCCGTGGTGACAATGGTATGCGTTACTTTAAGGGGCTGGCCACTGGCAGCTTCGAAACGCCGGGACAGCTGATCAATGCAGGAGGAGATCTATATCGCGGCTTTGCTATCGGTGACATCAATGATGACGGACAAATTGATATGGTAACTCCCAACCCGAGAGAGATTGGCATTGTGACCCATAACGGTTCAAGTACCCCGTCTTTTACCCTGGAAAAGCTGGCCCCCTATACGTCCCCCTTTGTGGTTGAATTGGCAGAAATGAATGGCGACGGAAAGCCGGATATTCTCATTGGCTCAAATGGCGGTTCTGTCACCTTCATTCCAGGGAACGGCGATGGAACATTCAGTGAAGCGGACAAAATGGCAATAAGCACTCCCTCGGGTGCCAAGCAGATAGCCGTTGGTGATATCAATGGCGATGGCCTTGAAGATTCAATGGTTACCAACTGGTCCGGTGAACTGCTTGTTATCCTCGGTAATAAAACGAAGGTTGAGACCATAAGATTTAAGGATGCCAAAATCCCCAACCCATGGGGAGTGGCCCTGGCAGACCTCAATGGCGATGGGAAGAGTGACCTGATCCTTGCCGATGGAGACGGCAAAGCCGCTGCCTTATATCTCAGCCAAACGGAGTGATGATGGGTAAATCAGAGTGAGCAGGGATGCGATATTTTCTATTCTTCGAACTTCACGGTTGCTGCCTTTCTGGCCAAAACAAACAGTGACAGCAAGGCTTCAGTGAATTTCAACTGGCCCTAGTCCCTCCAGGGCCACTCTCCAGGCAGGCACAGCAACCCATTCCCCCGATACCTATTACAGTGGCCGTCCATACTCTGGTATTTCCCAGTCCGAGGATCCCTTATGGGAGTTACACAAGCATCCTTCTCCGCTTTCCCGGCACAGGCCTCATACAGCTTTGGGTCTAGGGCCTGTTGACACTAACTGAGTTGGCCCTGTTGTGACAGAAAAGGGGCCAATCGAGGCAAGAGGAGTGAGGTTTGGTTGTTCCAAATGAGCGACGAGCAACGAAGAGTGGCGCCTTTTACGACACAACCCGAAGGGCTGCCCCTGGTTTCGCGCCCTGCGGCGTTAGAAATTGCTTATGTGGATCCACCACACAGCGCAATTCCTAACGCCGCAGGCCACTAAACCAGTAGCAGCAGGGCTATCTCAGTTAGTGCCAACAGGCCCTAGTTTCTTTGGTTCACCGCCAACACAAACCAGGGTGCTCTCCCGGCCCGCGACACAGAATCTTTCCTGCCATTCCTTCTCGAAGAAAATCGTACAGGCCGCACCTAGACTCTTTCCTTTACAAGGATCTGCGAGTTCCGCAAGAGGGGCAGGTGCCTCTAACTCCAGCACTCTATCCGCCGCCGCCAATATTGGTGCCTGCAGGCAGAGGAAAGCTCGAAAGAGGACTCCAGTCGATCTTACAGAGGGCTTTTTCATGTTGGCCATTCAACTCAGGGGCAATCTATGACTACCGTGATCATCATTATCCCGATTGAATTCTCAGAAGCAATCAGGCAGTTCCGAGAAGTTGATACGACCGTACACAGTAAGCGTCCGGGCATCACACCTTGTCAGCAGGAACCCAGTTATGGGGCAGCAGCTCGCCGATAGCACTGGCGCGATGCATCGGTAATCGCTGCATCACATCTTTCAGATACGCAAAGGGATCATGACCATTCAGCTTGGCTGA
>NZ_JBFLAB010000106.1:0-4960 GCF_040742695.1 Microbulbifer discodermiae
AGCCAAGCTGAATGGTCATGATCCCTTTGCGTATCTGAAAGATGTGATGCAGCGATTACCGATGCATCGCGCCAGTGCTATCGGCGAGCTGCTGCCCCATAACTGGGTTCCTGCTGACAAGGTGTGATGCCCGGACGCTTACGTGCGGGGGTATTTAGCTGCACATACTGCTGGAGGAATATTCCTTTATCCAAGTAAAGAATATTCTGATATCGATGGAAGGTTTTTATGGGGCAGCGCTTTGTATATGGCCGATAAGCCGCCTAGTAAGTATAAACCCTGCCTAGGCAATTACGTTGTAGTGTATGGTAAGTTAGGAACCTTAAGTGGAAATATTGTTATGAAAAAACCGAGATTGACTGAAACATTGGAGCACAATGCAAAAATTTGCCACTAATTATAATAACTAATAATTGGGGTCAGAGTAGAGTGACACTTACTTACGTGCAAGGTATTAAAATAATTGAAGAAAGTTGATCGACTGGGTGGTAGGTTTTCCATCGCAAGCAGCGGCTTATGCGGAGAAGCCTATAGTCATCGATGATTGGATCTGGGCCCAACGGGCCAGTTGCCAACTCGTGCCGTTTGGTACCAACGCCCGCACTTACTTGAACCTTGGTCAATCTCTACGTCCTATAGCAGGACCAAATTTGGTTTGCTGAAGCGGGTGAATTGCGGTCCTGGTCCTGTGAGCCGTTACCAGAGTTGGGCATGGACATAGTAGTGTGTCGGCTACTGTCAGGCTTTACCGGCGCCGTGCAGACTCTGGACCTACACCAGAATCCATACATGACTGGCTTGTCCGGCGACCTTACGCCACCTACCTGGTGAAGGCCGGTCGATGATTGGTCATGGAATCCATCACGGCAGCTTGTTGGTGGTTGACCGCAGTTGTGACCTGTATGACGGTGCTATTGTCATCGCGGGTTCTGCTGATGGTTTTTTGATCAAACAGTATCGTGCCAACCCTGCCCGCCAATATTCCTATATCAGGTCACTCAGTTTCGGTAGTTTCAGTGATCCAAACCAACGAAGGCGCAATACGGTGATGGGTTGCCTGTTCATAGCCGTAGGCTGCCTCGATCAATAGCGGCTCGGTATTTGCACCGGAGAAAAAGGAGATACCGACGGGCAAACCCTCCACAAAACCCATTGGCACCGTGATATGGGGATAGCCGGCTACCGCAGCCGGGCTGCCGGCCGAGCCCTGGAATTTATCGCCACTCTCGTAGTTGGTCTGCCAGGCCGGTCCCACAGTGGGTGCAATCAACAGGTCTACATCGCAACGATCCAGTGCGGCATCGATTCCCTCCTTACCGGCCAAGCGCTTGGCGCTTTCCTGAGCCTGTATATAGGCGGAATCGGTTAACGCTGGCGCTTTAAGTGAATATTCGAACAACTCCTGGCCGAAGTGGACAAGTTCCCTGTCGGCTAGCTGCTTATTGCCCTCCACCAGCGCCTTAAGATTATTCACCTCCGGCAGGTCCGCCTGCGCCAGGTAGGCATTGATTCCCGCCTTGAACTCCGATAACAGTACGGTGAATTCCTGCTCCGAAAACTGGCCAACCGTGGTGATGTCACAGCTGTCCACCAGCTCCGCGCCCTGGGCCTGCAGTGCTTGTAACTCCGCATCAAAGGTATTGTCTAGATTTTGGTTGTAGCCCATCAGGTTGCGGACCACACCAATACGCTTGCCCTGCAAGCCGTCTTGCTTGAGTGCTGAGCTGTAGTCAACACTATTGTCGGTCATGGATTCCAGCAACAGGGTGGCGTCGGCCACGGTGCGCGCCATTGGCCCTGCGGTATCCTGACTGTGGGCGATAGGTATAATACCGCTCTGGCTGATGAGGTGCAGGGTTGGTTTGATAGTGACAATACCGTTGATGGCTGCCGGGCAGGTCAGAGAGCCATCGGTCTCGGTGCCCACTGATACTGCTACCAGGTCGGCGGCCACGGCAACTGCTGAACCACCGCTGGAGCCACAGGGGTTGGCGCCCTCTTTATAGGGATTTAGCACCTGTCCCCCCATCGCGCTCCAGCCACTGCTGGAGGGATGGGCGCGAAAATTGGCCCACTCACTCAGGTTCGCTTTGCCCAGAATAACAGCACCCGCGGCGCGGAGTTTTGCCACCAGTGGGGCGTCCTGTTTGGGCAGGTTATCCTTGAGCAACAGTGACCCGGCTGTGTTTGGCATCTTATCGGCGGTATCAATATTGTCTTTTAGCAATACCGGGATACCGTGGAGAGGGCCCCGCGGCCCCTTTTGTGCCCGCTCCTCATCCAGTTGCCTGGCGATCTCAAGGGCGTCGGGATTGACCACAATGATTGAGTGTAAGCCCTTTTCACCAGTATCGTATTTGGCGATACGCGCCTGATAGTACTCCACCAGCTGCACCGAGCTGAGTTGCCCTTCGGACATCATCGTCTGTAGTTCGGTGATGCTCTGCTCACTCAAGTCTGGCGTCTTGAGCCCACTGCAGGCTGCCAGTGAGAATGCTGCCCCAGCTGCTATCACTTTTATCCACTTAAACACGACATAACCCTCCTCTTGTTATGATTGGCTCAAATCCTGCCCGCGCTGCTTGGATCATATCCGTTGCAAGCTACTTGATTTTGTCGGTTTTGTCGATAAGAGGGATTTTCGCCAGAACAAATACGGGCGTTGACGAAAATGGTACAGCGAATCGATTATCGCTCGAGATTCCAATTCCCAGGAACCCGGCTATCCAGGTATACAGAGTAATTGGGGTCGGAGTAAAATTTGGACACCATCTTCATTTGAAGCTTGGGTGTTGGACAAGGTCCAATTCGCAGTAGGAATTGCACAAAATCCCAGAAAAAATTCAGGTGATCGCGTCGAGGTTGAACGTGATGAAAAAGAGGTCAAAATAGTACTCTGACTGCAGCAAAAATGTAGCGGCAGTGCGAATATATTACTCTGCCGTTTTATATATCTAGAAATACGAAATTCTAATAAGTCCAGATTTAACTAGTCAGTGTAACTCAACCGATCGGAATGGAGAGCAAACTTCGGTAACATCACCGCTTTTCGTACCGGCAAGGATGAGAAGGACAGTGGCAGCTATGATCGCCGCGGTTATCTTCCTCACTGGGTCTCTATCGAAGAGCCTCCGAAAATTGTAGAGCCCCCGAAGATTGTAGAGCACCGTGTCCACCTCGGTGATTGGGAATTCGATACCATTATTGGCAAGCATCGCAAGCGAGCCATCGTTTGGTTGACAGGGCGCAAATCGCGATTGGCGCTCACCGCCAAAGCACCCACCCAAGAGGCCAAGGGTATCTAGGGTACGATGATAGCGATGGTCTTACCTTGGTCCGAGCAGGTCCATACCATCATCTCAGACAACGGCAAGAAATTTGCTTGTCACCGAGCTATTGCCGAGACATGCGACATCAACTTCTACTTTGCGCACCCTTATGCCTCCTAGGACCGTGGATTAAATGAAAATAACAACGGCCTTATCCGGCAGTATTTTCCCAAGGATTGCAATTTCATCGCTATCCCTAGTCAGCGTATAGAGCGCGTTGTGGGTAAACTCAACAAGTGAGCGAAGAGTGTCTTGGCATGAAAACATCAAATCAGATTTTTTTGGCACCAACTTACCTACTGCACTAGCAGGCTGTTGAAAAAGTCCTTTTCAGTAGCCTGCTGTCTCGAACAGGGATGTTCGGGCCGCAAATCAAGCATGTAACTGCTTGATTTGTCGTGGAGGGTTTGCGGACATGCGCCGCAAACCCGGGTTGAGGGAAGCCAGGGAGGGCTTTCTCAACAACCTGCTAGGGAGCTGTATCCAAGTAACCAAATACTTGCCAAAAGCCTAAAGAATCGCAAAAGGGCTAAAAAAGCATGGGTCCCTCTTCATGCAACGCAAGTCGATCACTTGATCCGCAGTAAGGGGCGTTCATATACAGTCGCTATAAAAAAAGTTTTTTATCATTAAAAAAACCAATTGGATATTTGTGATCTCTATCACATTTAAGTATTGAAAAACACATAAATAGCTATATTGTTATTTATGACATGTTAGACATATTGAGCAAGAGAGTAACTGAGCAGGCTAAGTCTTAGTCATTAAGTCGATCGCCCTGTATTGCCATCTCTTGTCTATTTTTCTCGCTGCTTAACTGACAGCACAGTAGGAAAAAAACAGTTCGCATATGATCAATCAACAATCTGGAGGAGATCTTGCAATCCTAACAGGCTGTTGAAATTGTCCCGCATCATCAGCGGCTTTGATAAAATTCTCGTACGATAAAAACTAGGTCTTACTCCGACATGCGTGGCGCTGATATCACTCAAGAAGCTCTTTTTACAACGGTACACCTCGAGAGCTTCGTGCCCAAAAACCATCCGTTACGTTCAATCCGATCGCTGTTTAACGAGGCGCTTCGGCGCATCGATTGGCTGCTTTGTGGCGCCTATTCTGAGCGGGGGCGGGAATCTATTCCGCCTGAGCGCCTTTTGCGCGCACAGTTGTTGCAGGTTCTGTATACCATCCGCAGCGAGCGGCAACTGATGGAACAAATGAGCTACAACCTGCTATTTCGTTGGTTTGTCGGTCTGACGGTGGATGATGTGGTTTGGGATCACTCTACTTTTAGTAAGAACCGGGATCGCCTTCTGGAGCACGACGTTATCCCAGCACTGTTCGAAGAAGTCGTCGCCATAGCGCGTAAACGCAACCTGCTCAGTGAAGAGCATTTTAGTGTGGATGGCACACTGATACAGGCCTGGGCCTCGCAGAAAAGCTTTCGGCCAAAGGATGAAGATGATTCGGATTCCACAGGCGGTGGGCGCAATCAAGAGGTCGATTTTCACGGAGAAAAGCGCCTGAATGACACCCATGAGTCAAAGACCGATCCGGATGCCCGCAGTTTCAAGAAGTCACAAGGTAGTGAAGCAAAGCTGGCTTACCTTGGTCACACCCTGATGGAGAAC